>DMJQ01000002.1 GCA_003457065.1 Clostridiales bacterium | reverse complement strand
CTGATTGGCTGGAAAGCTCTTCTGCTGAAGAAGCTGCTTCTTCTGAGGTTGCAGAATTCTGCTGGGTTACGCTTGATATTTGCTCTGTTGCGGCCTTGATATTATTGATGGAGTTTTCCTGCTCTTTGGAAGCCTCTGAAACATTATTGATGAGCTTAGAAACCTTAGATACTTCATCTACTATAGTATTAAGGGAAAGGGCAGTGGTTTCTGCCGTTCTTGTTCCTTTGGAAACGATAGATATGGTTTTTTCTATAAGCTCGGCGGTTTCAAGGGCAGCTTCTTTGCTTCTTCCCGCCAGGGTTCCAACCTCTTCTGCTACCACGGCAAAACCGTTTCCGTGTACTCCGGCTCTTGCGGCTTCAACGGAGGCGTTCAAGGCAAGGAGATTTGTCTGGAAGGATATATCCTCTATTACTTTGATGATTTTTGATATATTGTTTGAGGCCAGTTCGATATCCTTCATTACCTGAAGCATATCGGACATTTCCTTTTGGCTTTCTGTGCCGCTTTGCTGTGCCTTTTCTGTGAGAATGTTTGCCTGCTTTGCGTTTTCAGCGTTTTCAGTAACCTTTACGGCTACGGTGTTAACCGTATGGTTCAGGCTTTCAACAGCTCTTGCCTGGAGATTTGTACTGTTTGCAAGGTTCAGGCTGGAGTTTGAAACCTGATTTGCCCCATCTGCAACCTGTTCCGCTGAAGAGTTAAATTCTGCAAAGAGCTTGTTGAAATTCGTTATTATTTTATTAAGGTTGTCTTTAACCATTTGGAATTCTCCAATATATTCCTTATCGATATAAATATCAAGATTTTTATTAGCTATGGAGGTAAGCTTTTCGCTGATATCGCGGATGTATTCGGAAGTGGATAATATGGTTTTATTAACAGCCTGCTTAACGGTATTAAATACACCGGTATAATCGCCTTTCACACTTGTGGAAAAANNACTCGTTTACAGCGTCCATAAGCTTATTAAGGCCGTGGGCGATATTTTGCCAGTCTCCTTTATATTTGCTTTCGTCTGCACGGTAGCTGAATTCTCCTTTAATAGTATTTTCTATAATGCTTTGAAGATCATTATTAATGGATTTAAGGTTAAGCTGAACTTCATCTATGGTTTCGTGAATAAACTGGCTTTCGCCTTTAAAGCGCTTTATATTCTTTNNTCGGCATATTCTCTTATAGAATTCAGTATTTCAAGAATTTCCCCTGAAAGCTCATCATAGGTTTTATTGATGTTTTCAGCAACATCTGCATAGCTTCCTTCAAATTTGTTCTGGTCAATACGGGCGTAAATATCCCCTTCCGTAACACGGATAGAGGTGTTGTTTATTTCGCTTAAAAGGGTTTGAAATACTTCTATAAGCGATGTTATATCTCTTGAAAGGCCGCCAAGCTCATCTTTGTTGTTGCTGTTTATAGGGGTGGAGAAGTCTCCCGAAACTACCTTACGGGCACCTTCAGATAAAGTGCGTATAGGGCCTGTAATAGATTTTGTCGTCAAAACGGCAAATATGGTGCATAAGATAATAGATACGGCAGAGGTTATGACGATTAATGCTTCAGTCAATGTATTTTGCTGCTCAATATCTTTGATTTCAGTATGAACCTGAGATTTAATAATATCGATGTATGTATTTAAAGTGATGTAGCTTTCTTCGGCAATGGATATAAGCTCCTGCCTTTGGCTCTCCAGGTCTCTTTCACCGGAAAGGAAGCTATTGTATAAATTTTCCGCAGTGGGAAGATAGTTATTTTGTATAAGGTCGTTAAATCTTAATAGGTGGTAGCTGGCGCTTTTTTCATCGGCGGTTTCAAGGTTTCCTTTTTCTGAAAGAGAGCCGAGAGCAGCGTCTATTTTGTCAGAAGCGCTATTTGCATAAGAAACAAACTCTTTATAATTTTCTTCAACCTCTGCAGTATTGCTGGCTTTTATTACATATACCATATATCGTCTTGCATTGGCGAAATCTGTGGCCCCTTCCATGGTCTGTACTAAATTGCTGTCAAGGGCATTTACCAGGCGGTTATACTTGGTTGACAAATTAACCAGAGAGTATATACCGACAGCTGATATTAAGATCAGCGCAATAATTAGGCTTCCAAAGCCAAGGGTCAATTTTTTGTGAATCTTTGTGTTGTTAAAGTACCTCATAATGAATTCTCCTTTGATTAAGTATGATTTATATAAAGTTAAAAAGATACGACAGAATAGTAGGAATAAAATATCAACTACAATTATTATTATCGGAGAATTTATAGACTTTAAATAGAGGAAAAGGAAAAAATATAAAAAATTTTTTGAAAAATAATATTTTGTAAAAGTAAGCTGAAAGAGATATGAACAAAAGCAGTATTTGTTTAAAAAATAAGAAATCATATGGTTTGATAAGACCTATATATTGTTTTTGCCATAAGGAATATAGCTGTTAAGCTATAAAGCTCAGATAAATCATAAAAATTTCTAAAGACAGGGAGAGGATAAAATTTAATTTTCAAATGGGATTCATTCTTTATAATACTATTTAACATATTACATATTTTACAAATATCATTTATGCTAATTTTGTAATAATATACAGGCTGAAACATAGCATGGTATTATACAAAATTAGCATTTTCAATTTAAGGTATTTTTAAGTAATGTCGAAAATGTGTAAAACCAAAGCCAAAAGGCATCTAAGATGTTCCAATTTCATAAAAATATGTTACAATAGATACCTAAGAAGGGTACTTATAGAAAACAGGAAAACTATAGCTTGAAAACTATGGTGTCTAATGCAATAGCCATAATATATTTGGATTTTTTATAATATAGTAAAGTTCACTGAAGGATGTAATAAAAATCTATTTTTNNTAATTTGAAATTTACTATAAAGGCTGTTCTTAAAAAATTAAGGCTCGGAGGTTCCTTAAAGGCCGGGGCGGCATAACCTGACGTTTTGGGAGTTTTCGAGAGGCTGGGCAGATAGTGCAATCAAGCATAAAATTCAGGAGGTGCGATTGTGACGAATAATAAGGAAGTTCTGAAGTGGATAAATGAGATTACAGAGCTTACGAAACCTTCGGAGATTATATGGATAGACGGTTCCGAAGAGCAGAAAAAGGAGATTTATAGGAAGGCCCTTGAATCGGGGGACTTAATGGAGCTGAATCAGGAAAAGCTCCCCGGCTGCTATCTTCACCGTTCCAATCCGAAGGATACTGCAAGGGTAGAAGACAGGACCTTTATCTGCCTTCCGACAAAGGAAGATGTAGGCCCTACCAATAACTGGTTTGAGCCTGAAGAGGCAAAAAGCAGAATGAATAAACTTTTTAACAGCGTTTACAGCGGAAGAACAATGTACATAATCCCTTTTATAATGGGTCACCCCAATTCGGAATTCGGCAAAATTGGATTTGAAATTACAGATAGCCTTTATGTTGTTGCAAGTATGATGATAATGACAAGGGTTGGAAAAGTTGCTACGGATATGCTCAAAGACAGCACGGATTTTGTNNTTACCATAGGCGACGATATTGCATGGCTTCGCATAGGAGAAGACGGAAGGCTTTGGGCGGTAAATCCAGAGGCAGGCTTTTTCGGCGTTGCCCCAGGCACAAGCCATAAATCCAATTACAATATGATGGAGACTATCAGCAAAAACACCATATATACAAACGTTCTTCAAACAGAGGACAATACAGTTTGGTGGGAAGGCATGACAGATACACCGCCTGAAAAGGGAACAGACTGGAAGGGCCAGCCTTGGACTCCTGAATCAGGCGAAAAGGGCGCGCACCCCAATTCAAGGTTTACAGCCCCCGCAAAGCAATGCCCTTGTGTTTCTCCGGAATTTGACAATCCAAACGGTGTTCCTATTTCAGCTATTATATTCGGTGGAAGGCGCTCTAAGGGCGTTCCTCTTGTATATGAGGCCATGAACTGGGAGCATGGTGTATTTACCGGAGCGTCTCTCTGCTCTGAAACTACTGCCGCCGCCGAAGGCAATATGGGAAGGCTTAGACATGACCCTATGGCAATGCTTCCCTTCTGCGGATATAATATGGGCGACTATTTTGCCCACTGGCTTAAAATGGGAGACCTTGTAGAAAATCCCCCTAAGATTTTCCATGTAAATTGGTTTGGAAAAGACGATGACGGCAATTTCTTATGGCCCGGTTTCAGCGATAATTTCAGGATTCTTGATTGGATTATGAAACGCTGTGAAAACAAAGCTGAATACNNAGGCTATATGCCTTACGCCAAAGACATCAATATAGAAGGACCGGGCCTTGACGAAGAAACCTTCGACAAATGCCTTGCCCTTGACAAAGAAGCTCTTTTACAAAGCGCCGACAGCTATGATGAATTCTTCAAAGATTTTGACAGGCTTCCTGAAAAAATAAAAGAGCAGATTTCAAACTACAGAAAAAGAGTTGAGAATATGTAAGTAAAATCAGGCTTTGATTGGTTTTACTCGTGAATATATTTTCTGAAAGAAAATGTATGAGCAGAAATTATGCTTAGAATATAAAGACCCCGAAGGATAGTATCCTTTGGGGTTTTATATGTTCAGCAGAATTTTTTTCTGGTAAAACAAGAATATACAGATAAGTATAAATAAAATTAATATAAATATGCCATATAAATAAAATTTTCTTATTAATTCTGTTGACTTAAATCCAGATTTCGATAATAATTAGATAAAGAGAAAGAAGCTGCCATATTTGCAGTGAAACTGATTTTTTCTTAAAGCAATATTTTTATAACTGAATACGGATTTTTAATGATAGTGAGGTAGATAATATGGATAAAGTAATTCTTTACGGCAGCGCTCACTGAGGAAGCTGCGTAGGTGCGAAAGAGGCTCTTTCGGAAAATAATGTTGAGTATACTTACGTTGATATAACGTCAAATTTAGACTTTCTTAAAGAATATTTAGCCATAAGGGATTTTAACGAAGGCTATGAGGAAGTCAGAGAAACAGGCAGAGTAGGCATTCCCGCCGTAAAGGTAGACGGCAAAGTACGCCTTGTGAAGGATAAGGAAGATTTATCAGATTTTATAAAGGCAAACGGTCTTCATATTAGATAGTTTAAAAAGCTTCAGGATTTAAAGCCTGAAGCTTTTTTATAAGTTATGGAAAAAAAGGCGCTCACTCAAAAATAGGATAAATAGTAAATTTCATATAAAAAAGGAAAAACTGATTCACCATAGAATCAAAACACAGATTTCCTTCGGGAACGGTACATTGTTGAGCCAAAGTAAATATAGGATTTTGTTATTGTTAATCTTAAACTTACTATAAATATGGGAAGATTCCCTGTGAGCTTGGTAAGTGACGGTTTGAATTTATTGTAATCTTAATTTCATTTATGCCATGGATTAGGGCGTAAATGAAAAGGCCAAAGCCTAGTCTATTCCGCCATAAAAGCGTGACGTCTTCATCGGAAATACTCGAAATGTGCCGTGCAGGCTTTCCCTAGAGCAAACCTGCAGCTGCACTTTAGCGCTATGATAAAGTGTAGGATATG
>DMJQ01000105.1 GCA_003457065.1 Clostridiales bacterium | reverse complement strand
TTTTAGCCATGTGTAGAAGGTGCTTCTTGGAACACCGTTTTGCAGGCAGATATCGAGAACAGGGTATGAAGTATTGAATAGTTTTATTGGACTGTCTAGTATTTCGTACCTTTTTCTATGCCTGAAAGCGAGTATTTATCAGCATTTGCACATTTGATATGAAATCAAGCATGACTATTGTATTTTGATAGAAAACCTTGAATTTGTAGCTGAAAAGTTAAAATCAATGACTTTTGAACATCATTGTCCAAATTATATAGCGTTGACTTTCTTCTCTTCATAAAGCAGTTCAAACTTATCCGGTATTTTATAATTTAATGTGCTATGGGGTCTTTCGGTGTTGTAGAAACGAGTGCAGTTATCAACACTTTCACAGAATTGCCGCTCTGATTTGTAGATAATGCGATACAGTTCTTCCTTTTTAATTGACGCAAAAAACGCTTCTGCAACTACGTTGTCGTAAGGACTTCCCAACTTGGAAAATGATTGGACAACCTTGTTTATGCGAAGTAGCTTCCGCAGAGCCTTTGAGATATATTGTGCGTCCTGGTCACTATGAAGTGTTAGTTTCTGCGGATTGCCCCTTTCTTTAAATGCACGCTTAAAGGTGGAGATTATTAAGTAGGTACTGTTCTTAGATGATATCCCATATGCAATGATTTTGCGTGAGAACAAGTCTAAGAGCATACAAACATACTGATATTTATCATTAATCTTGAAGCAGGTGACATCGTTGACCTAGAAATGGTTCGGTTTTGAAACCTGAAATTGCCGTTGCAGGTGGTTTTGCTTTTTGGCAAACCGAAGGTGTTTTTTGTACTCCTTCTTAGAGTTGATGACAATGCTTTTTATTCCCATTTCCCGTATCAGCTCAGCAACGTACTTGGGAGTAGTCTTGATACCACGCTCTGATAAAACGACAGCTATTTTGTTGGCACCAAATCTTTGACGACTCTCGTCAAACACTGTTTGAATATGCTCGCGCATCTCCTCACGGCGTTTATCATAAACGGTTACTTCTTTTCGGCGGAAGATGTGATTGTAGAAAGTTCCTCGAGCAACACAGAGAGCATCGCATAAAGTGTGTACGCTGTATTGTCCATATAACTTTGAAAACTCTTGGAGCTTGTCTTGTAACGGTGAGGAAACAGTGCAGTCTACTTTCTGAAGAACCTCTACCTTTTGCTCCAGTGTGTCAATCCGCTGTTTCATTTTAATGAATTCGTTTGCGCTGACGTTATGTCCTGAGGGTGTAACCTGTGTATGATATGGTTTTAGCCATGTGTAGAAGGTNNAAACGCTAGGAAGGAGACTGCTATAAATGGGCTCAATGATAACTCTTGGCATTGGACGCATGGAAATTGATTGGGGGAAAAACAACTCTTTTACCGATCACTCTGCTCTATTTAAGCCTTCTGATATAAAACATATTCCGTATTACTACGTAGATATGGATTCTAATGAGCCACTCATAGAGATGAAAGAGGGATATGCACGGAAACTGAACTGTATGAAAAAACGTTTGGATTTGCTAGGATATGACCTGTCATCTATTAGAGCTATGTTTGAAGAAACCGTACGCCAACATGAGGATTTCGGCTACAAAATAAAGCTATCATTTGATGTTTTTTACGATGTGTTGAAATCTATTGATATTTCAGAAATTGATATAATCCGGCTTTCGGTTGATTTTGAAGAGAACGGATATGATTTCGGAGAGTATGTTAGAAGGTGCATCCTTGAAGCTCCACAGATTAAAGATAAAATTATCGTGGAGTATGAGGATGATGAAGATATGGAGTATCGAAACCCTAAATACGAGGTGTCTGAGTTTTTAGAAAATCTTGCTCCCTACATCACACTCCGCATCTTAGCGGAAAACCCTAACAATGCTGATCAAGAGGTGTACTGGAGTTATGCAGATGTTGTTGACAACGGTTGGATACAACGGAGTGAAGTTATTAAAGAACTGGCGCCTGAGAAAAGAATACTGATTGTAACAGAGGGTTCCAGTGATTCTTATGTTCTTTGTAAAGCGATAGAGCAACTATATCCTGATATATCCGATTTCTTTGATTTTGTTGATATGGAAGAGAATTATCCTTTTACGGGAACTGGAAACTTATTTAACTTCTGTCTTGGACTATGCAAAATCAGGATTCAGAATAATATAATTGTAATTTTTGATAATGATACTGCTGGCCTTGAAAAATATTACAAATCACTGCATCTAAAAAAGCCAGACGCCTTTATAATAACAAAGCTCCCCAATCATTCAGAGTTTTCGAATATTCGTACTATCGGCCCACAGGGAAGTTCAAAGGAAGACATTAATGGAAGAGCCGTTGCCATTGAGTGCTTTCTTGACTTTGGTAGTGTAGAGAAATCTCCCTGTATTAGATGGACAAGCTACAATAAAAGTGAGAGAAAATACCAAGGTGAACTGGAAAGTAAGGATGATTATGTGAGAACTTTTAAACATTACGACCTTACAGATAGCTCATATGATGTGAGCAAACTGAAATTCTTGGTAGACTATATTATAAGTGAATGGATTCATCGGAAAATCACCAACTGTCAGTTTGAGAAGATTACACAAATCTAATTGTACCTTTCCATTATGTTTAGCATCCATATACACAAATGCGCAAGCAACAACTCATTCTTTCATTTCGGGCTTGGTTGTTTCCAGAGGCTATGTAGGAGATGGTGAAAAGGTATAGGAGCTATCAGGTTGATTAGTATGAATTACCAGCCCAGGTATACCAAAGCTGGATATAAATGTAGAACTGCAGAATACGGTTAGATGCATACAAGCAGGAATTTGAAAATCAGAAGACTCTCGGTTTAGCAATTATACGAAGTTCCGAAAAGATTAGATAATGGCTATAATGCGAACCGCATGGACGGTCAAAGTCGCTAATTTGCCATCAGCAATGATAATATGGGGGTAGTTAATGTATACTGAGAATGTTAAAAATAAGGTTCAAAAAATGATACTTAATCAGGCGTAGAAACCCTGACCAGAAACAGAGATAAAAGTACGATCACTTCTCTTGAATATTTTGATGCCGTAGAGAAGTTTATGTTGAATGATTCGAGCTATGCTGAAGATCATAATCTTGCTAAGCAGTTAGAATATGAAACTAAAGATGCGTGGAAAAATCACTTTAAGTCTATTCTATCTTCAAAGCAAGCTACCGAACTAAAAGTTGCATATTTGACCGGTCCAAATCCAGAAAATGATTTAGAAGAGCTTTGCAATCTAGGGATTCTACCAGAAAATATATGGGCATTTGAATTACAAAACAATCTCTATATAGATGCTATGCAAAACTTGCTAAATACATCTCCGCAAGTAAAAATTCATAAAGGGAAGATAGATACTTTTTTTTCTAATACCGCCGTAAATTTTGATTTAATCTACTTGGACTTTTGCGGAGCTCTTTTTTCATCAAACAAGGAGAATAAATCCATTTCTACTATAATATCGTTACTAGACAACCACAGGCTTATTTCGCTAGGTGTTTTAATAACAAATTTTGCTTTTATTGACGATGATGATGACCCTGAAATGAAAACGTTAATCACAAAGATTGTTGCATTATATCTTTATCCCAAAGGCTATGCTGATATGGGATCGTCCGCCGAAGAGCAGGGGCTAGGGTTCGAAGAATAGTTTCACAAAGTCAAAAAAATCCAGGTAGCTATCCCGGCAAAACAAAATCAAGCTGATAAAAGGTTAAAGGTTGCTGCCTATTAGCGTATATAATATTGCAGTAACTTTTCGTGCAGCAATATTGGATGCAAAGTATAATAGAAAATTTGATAGTCGGGATAGAATGAGTAATTTCCCAGGTGGTTGCTGTGATGACTCGTGTGATCTTCTAGCGTATTATCTATATTCTGTATATGATATTCGTACGAAACAGGGAAATGGCAGATATTATGATAATGACCCTAATAACACCACAAATCACGCATGGCTAGTAATGGATGATAGTACAATTATTGATATTACCGTAGATCAGTTTGAATTCTTTTCAAAATATGCTGAAGGAATATATGTTGGAAAGGAAAAATCTTTTTACAAACACCTCAAAGACAAGTGAATTGATGAAAATTATGATATTATGCAGGATGTACGATTATGGGATGATTATCAAATCATAATGAGTAGTATAGTAATTTTACCTTTAGAGAACTGATAAAAAATGCTTTGATTTTTAGTGCAGTCTCTCTTCCTTGATAGATTATTAAATAGTCTATAAAAGCTAAAATTTATTTTTGGACACTCATGGTTTTAATTGCTTAATTTTAAGTTGTAATATAAGAAGGCTGTATATGAAACTAGCAACCCGACTAGCAACCCCTTCAATACTAGATAATAATTAACACAATTTGTCAATTTATAGCATATAAAAAAACCAAGCAAATAAGCCATTTCTTAATAATTTAATACTAATTAAGAATATAGTCGTACAACTCATAACCCAAAGGTCGTAGGTTNNGTGACCCAAGACGTTAAAGCAAAATGCGTCTTTGAAATAAGTAGCTCGGCGGACAATTTTGCCAAATCCTGTGTTGACAGCTCGCTTATAGTTACCTCATGCTCTCTGCGCCGCGTCAGTCTGCGATAGTATTTGCGGGCATTCAGCTTTAGAGTCTTTTTGCAAAAGATGTCAAAGTGTAGTATTGCTTCTGCTCTTTGTGCGATTGAGGCCTCATTTTTTCACCTCCTTTTATGCCCGTAAAGGCGAGTGGGGTCGTTGTCCTCTTTCACATACCTAATTGCTGGCAATGCCCTGTTTTGGCAAAGTTCGTGGCAAAAAAGTGATAAATATTTTTATGAAGACGCAAAAAAGCTCGGTTGAAGCTACTTAACTGGGCAATGAAAGCTATATTATATTTAGCTGTAAGATATATACCATGCTAATAACCGGGATTGTCCCATAAACTGAAATGGATTTTTTTACGGCATGCATGATGGCGGCAGCAAATAAAGACAAAAGGACATAGCAATACCCTCCCCATACCGCCGTATCCTTGAAAAAGGGTGCAGTTAATATGCCTGTCGCAATATAGAAAACGGCGGCTTTGATGTCAATTTTCAAAACCGCCGTTAGGCTGCTCTATATTGTTTTGGGTAAAGCTATCCATCCGCCGCAACAACGGTTTTTATATTACCGCAAGGCAGAAAAAACATTACTCTTTGATGCGCTCTTATTTAAGATAGTTCCCGCCAAAGGGAAATCAAAATAGCTGTCGGGGTATGGCTCATTTCTTAAAACATAATGCCACCATTCATATTCGTATGGTTCAAATCCGCTATACTCCATGATGGAACATAATAGCTCGCGGTTTTTCGCTTCAATGCCTGAAATATCTTTTGATGTATGATGTGAACGCTTATCCATAAAATCAAAATCGCTACCCATCGGAATAATCGCGCCTGTATCCAACCTATAAAGCGTAAGGTCAATGGCGCTTCCGCGACTATGGCTTGATTTTTCTGCCACATATCCCTTTGAAATTATTTCGCTTCGCTCAATATTGGGATAATGTTTTTCTTTTGTGCGACCATCTTCCGGCTGTATAGACCAATTCATAAAATTGTCTACCGCACGTTGAGGGCGATACCCATCCCAAAGAAGTAAGCCGTATCCAAGCGCCGCCGCATGTTCCTTTGCTTTCGTCAGCGCAGTAGCCAGCGCGTATGTTCCTGCTATGCGATTGACTTCATATCCGTCTACCGGCTTCCCTGTGAAATTATCCCATGTGGCGTATTTAGCATCCCAACGAACACCGCCCAGCACTTCATCTAAAAAAACAAAGTCTCTTTCCATACAAATCACCCATTTAGAGCTAACGAAATGCACCGCTTAATCAAGCTGGAAAGCGTCATACCTGCAGAAATCATCATGCGAGGATAGCGGCTATAGGATGTAAAACCGGGTAAGGTATTTACTTCATTAAGCACAATGCAGCCGTTTTTAAGCAAAACCATATCCACGCGGGATAGTCCTTTGCAGCCGAGAGCCTTATAAATTGCTTTTGCCGTTTCCTGTATCTCTATGCGCTTTTCTGCCGGTATGTTTGCAGGAACGGTAAACATGGCGTTTTCGGAGCCTTTTTCAGGGTTAGCTTCTTGATGAATACGAAAAATACCGTGGGATAGCGTGATTTGGTCTACTTCCCCAACGAATAGGTCAGAACCGTTACCCAACACGGCGCAACCCACTTCAATGCCTGAAACTGTTTGCTCAATCAGGACTTTGCTATCGTACTGTCGTGCTGTTTCAATGGCAGCGTGTAGCTCATTTGCACTATTAACTTTTGTCACTCCGAAAGACGAGCCTGAACGCGCCGGTTTTATAAAAATAGGATATGTTAAAGTATCTGCTTCCGGGGTATCGCCATCATGTAAAATCAAAAAATCGGGAGTGTTAAAACCGGCATTCCTAACAACAATATACGTCAGGGATTTATCCATACATACTGCCGAGCTTTGAATATTGCAACCAACATACGGAACGCCGGACAATTCAAGCAAGCCCTGTATTGAGCCGTCTTCACCTGTCTTGCCATGCAAAACCGGAAATACAACATCTATGTGCTGGATTTGATATTCATCATTTTTCA
>DMJQ01000138.1:480-11266 GCA_003457065.1 Clostridiales bacterium | reverse complement strand
CAGATTTTTGTTTGTCGCAGCTATAATTCTCACGTCCACTTTCATGCTCTTTTCCGATCCTATTTTATATATTTGTTTTTCCTGCAGCACCCTTAAAAATTTGACCTGCGCCTGCAGAGGAAGTTCTCCGATTTCATCCAGGAATAAAGTGCCGCCGTGAGCCAGCTCAAATTTCCCTTTCTGCATGTGATCGGCACCTGTGAATGATCCTTTTTCAAAGCCGAAAAGCTCTGATTCGATTAAGTTTTCCGGTATGGCGCCGCAATTGATGACAACAAAGCTTTTGCCGCTGCGGCTGCTTTTCATATGTATTAATTTAGCTATCACTTCCTTACCCACACCGCTTTCGCCCGTCAGCAAAACACTTGCTCTGCTGTTTGCCACCCTGTTTACCACGTCAAACACTTTCTGCATTTTTTCGCTTTTGCCGATAACACCTTCGTAATCATACCTATATTCTACCCTTCGTTTTAAATTCTTGTTTTCTTCCTTGAGCATTTTGTGTTCCATTGCCCTTTCAATGGCAAATATAAGCTCGTCTTTTGAAAATGATTTTTCGATATAATCAAATGCCCCCATCTTGACGACCTTTACGGCGGATTTTATGTCGGCATAGGCAGAAATAAATATGGTTTCTATGTACGGATCAATTTCCAGTAGATTTTTCATTAGCTCGATGCCGTCCATTTTAGGCATTCTTAAATCCGTAATCAGTATGTCCACAATATTGCTATTCAATATATCAATGGCTTCAAATCCGTCACTTGCTGTCATAACATCATAATCCATATCGCTTAATATTATTTTTAATGTTTCTCTTATAGATTTTTCATCATCAACTATTAATAAGCTGCTTTTCATCATTCGGTCTCCTTTCCTGGATCAGAGGCATCATCAATGAAACCTCGGTTCCTGTATGTTTGTTGCTCTCAATAGATATTTCACCGCCCGAGTTTTTTATTATGTTGAAAACAATGGACAGTCCGATGCCTGTGCCGCCTTCTTTTGTAGTATAAAAAGGATCGAAAATAAAATTAATATCATTTTTGGAAATACCTATGCCGTTATCTTTAATTTTAACAACGGCATAGTTGGATTTTTTTGCGACACTGATTTCAATGATGCGCTCATTGGCTTCCTCACCGGATTTTACGGCATCAATGGCATTCAGCAGCAAGTTTATGAATACCTGCTTTAAATTGTCCTTGTTGTAAGGCAGCAGAATATCATTATCATCATAATTTAACTTTAGCTCAATGGAATTTTTGTTTATGGTATAGTTCAGCAATTTCAGCACTTCATTCACAACTTCATACAGAAAACACTCACCGATGGAATAAAAGCTGTCCTTATTCATATTGGCAAGCTGATCCAGCACGCGGTTTAGCCGCTCGCTTTCTTCCCTGATAATTTCAAGAAGGCTGGTAAGTTCACTGCTGTTTTCTTTATGGCTATATTTCGACAGCAAGTATTCGCTTGCATTCCTGATCGGCAGCAGCGGATTTCTGATTTCGTGAACCAGCCCCGCCGTCAGCCTGCCCAGCGCCGTTAACTTGTCAGCCATGGCTACTTGGCGCTGAAGCTTTTCAATTTCGGTGTTATCCCTGAATATGCAGATGCAGCTCTTGACGGAATCATCGTCATTATACATAATCGAAGTGCTGAAACGTATTCTTAAAATGTTTTCATCCTTCCTTATCATATATCCGGGCTCTTCAAAATATGTTTTCCGGTTATTAAAGCATTCATATATGAAATTTTCTTTATTGTCCAATTTTAATTTAACAGTTGAAATGCCCATGCCCAAAGCTTCATCAATACTAAAGCCGGTGATGATTTCTGCGGATTTGTTAAAAATAATTATTTTATGTCTGTCATCGATAACCATTATGCCGCTGTTTACGTTGTCAAGTATTTTGTTTGAAAACCTTTGGGCTTCGGTGATGTTATTGTTTAATTCCAGCAGTACCGCGGCCTGAGAAGCGATAATATTAATCATCTGCACGTCATAATTGTCGTACTGGTTAATGTTGGAGCTGGATACACTTAGTATACCTATTGACCTGTTTCCCACAACAAGCGGAACCGCCAGAAACGATCTGATGATGGGATCTTCATGATAATACTGCCTTACTTTAATGTCTTTGAATGACAAGGCATCGCTGATAAGCAGCGGTCTCTTGTTCTGCGCAACCAGACCTACCGCACCTTCACCAATTCTGAAAGGCATTCTTTTTTTTAATTTCTCCGTATCTGTTCCAAGGCATGATACTATATCCAATGTGTTTTCTTTTTCATTTATCTTGTATATGACCGCCATATCCAGTTCAATAAATTTTTTAATAAAATTAAATATTATATCGGCAGTAACCTGGAAATCCTTTGCCTTTGAAATAGTATCAAACGTTTCGGACAGGAGATACAAATCAGTGCTTCTTGAGCTCTCAACCATTAAATCACCTCTGTTCAATGTTAGCACAATAATATTTTAGTTTCAAATAAAATAACCCTGCCGTGCAGCAACGGCAGGGAAAAATCTTTGATTTAGAAGGGCCCGTAGCTCATGACCTGAGCAACGGCAACTAAAACAATGCCTACAATACTTAAAATAATGTTAAGTTTCAAAACATGTTTGAACCAGATATTATACGGTATATCTGCAAAAGCTAAATAGTAAATCATTGCCGGCCACAACATATTTGTAATGCCGTCTCCAAACTGGAATGCCAGAACGGCAGTCTGTCTTGTAACACCCAGCACATCTGACAGCGGAATCATTATGGGCATGGTCGCAGCAGCCAGACCGCTGCTTGAGCCTATGAAAAAATTCAGGAACGACTGTACAATAAACATTCCGACTGCTGCTACCGAAGCACCCATAGTCATCAGCGGTCTTGAGAATGCGTATACAATGGTATCAAGAATCATTCCTTCTTCAAATATCAACACTATGGCTCTTGCAAACCCTACAATCAACGCACCGTAAGTAACACCTTTCATTCCTTTTGTAAATTCTCTTGCAAGCTGGTTTGGTGTGAAGCCTCCAACAAATCCTGCCACAATGCCGACGCCCAGAAACAATGCCGATAATTCCGTAGTGTACCATCCATATTTTATAACACCGTATATGAGCAGAACCAAGCTGGCGGCAAATACAAGCAGCACAAGCTTGTGTCTGGTTGTCAATTCCCCCGTATCTTTAAGTTCAAAGTCTTCGGGATTTCTCTGGCTTTTATAGCCATATAAAACGCTCTTGGTTGGATCAGCTTTTACTTTTTTGGCATAACTTAAAATAAACCAGTTACCGATAATAAAATATACAGCATAGCACAGCAAACGATATCCCAATCCCGAAAACAGCGGCAGTTCCGCAATGCTCTGAGCCACTCGGATAGAAAACGGATTTAAGAAAGCTCCGGCAAAACCGACCCACGCGGCTGTCCTGACCACATGAAACCCTACCATCCTGTCATATCCCAATGCCAGACACATTGAAATTCCAAGAGGTATGAAGGGTATTGTCTCTTCGGCAAAACCAAAAGCCGCCCCCAGCATAGAAAATATGAAAGTTACAAAAATAAGCAGCAGTACATCCTTGTTCTTCATTTTCTTTACCAGGTGAAGTATTGCCGAATCAAGTGCGCCGGTACTTCTTATTACTTCCACTGATCCGGATATGATAAAGATAAATGCAATAATTCCGACCGAACCGGATATCCCTTTCGGAATTGTTTTGAGAGCACCGTATATGCCGACTGATTTGTCTTCAATGTAATGAAATGAATCCGGGTCGACCACCATACGTCCTGATGCCGAGTCCTCAACCCTTTCGAAACTTCCCGAAGGCACAACCCAAGTCAAAATCATGCTGATAATAATGAGTGTAAATATAATTACGTAAGAGTTTGGATTTTTAATGCCTTCGATAAAACTGTTTTTTTTGCCGGCTTTATCCATTATTTCTCTCCTCCTTTACAGATTTCAATGTACTTTTTGAATATTAATGCAGCTCTTGCATCGCTCCACAGCAGTTCCTCCGGATGAAACTGTGTCCCCAGAATAAATACATGATCCATGCATTCTATTGCTTCAACAACTCCGTCCTCCGATACTGCCACAGCTCTAAATGACTCAGGCACCGTTCCCACCTTTTGTATATGAAAGCTGTTGACGTCCCATTGTTTTTCAACAACAACACCATGTAAAAAACTGTCTTTCGATATATTCACCTTGTGCCACGGCACTCCGCCATCAGGGTTTTTCTGCTTATGCCCGTCAATTATTTCTTCCGATATGCTTCCTCCGAATACCTCCACAAGCATCTGAAATCCCCTGCATATTCCTATGACAGGTTTCTTCGCATCTTTGGCGGCTTTCATCAATGCGGCTTCAAAGTCATATCTGAGAGGCTGCTGCTCTCTTAAAGCGGGTAGATTTTCTTTAGAGAATCTTTTTGCATCACCGCCGCCTGAAAATAAGAGACCGTCCACATTTTTCAGAATATCTTCGATGTCCGTAGGATCAGACTGCGGAATCAGGATAGGTAAACCGCCGGCATTGGTAATTGCTTCTATATACGTTCTTCCCACATAGTTATAGCCTCTGCTTTCTACCGAGTCTCCCCACGTCTCCACACTCCAGGCAGTTGTTATCCCAATCCTTGGTTTAGACATATAATCCTCCTCCTTGCTATGAAAAGTTTTATTAATATAGTTGCAATAATAGTGCCAAAATAAATATTTGAGAATTTCTTTAATTAAAACAGCTGAAACTGTATATTTATGATAATAACATTTTCATGCTTTAAGTATATTTAAACAATCTTTATATGTCAATTAATCGGACCTTTTTATTGCACGACCGAAAAAGGCGTCCAATTAGTTGACACATTTTCTCAGTGCTTAATTTGATTATTATGTTTATAATATGTAGAATTGGAGGACATGATTTAGTTTTTCAGTCATAAAATAACTTATTTCCTATAAAATAACTATATAGTCTGAAAGGATGTGTCACAGTGAGAAAGAAAGGTGTGTCAACACTGAAAGTTGCGGCCGCATACATAGGAACAGTGGTAGGGGCGGGTTTTGCAACCGGTCAGGAGATACTGCAGTTTTTTAACAGATTCGGAGCAAAGGGACTGGCCGGTCTAACCGTTACCACAATAATGTTCNNTATATTATCATGGATCTCGGAAAAAAGCTGGGAGCCCGCTCACATCTTGAAATAATCAGATATTCTGTCGGCAGAAAACCCGGCATCATAATAGATTTTATAATAACATTCTTCCTATTCGGTTCTTTTACGGCAATGATATCCGGCACGGGAGCACTGTTTGTGCAACAGTTTAAGCTGCCTGGTCTGCCTGGCAACATATTGATGGCAGCACTGACGGCGGTAACTGTGCTTACGGGAATAAACGGCGTCATTAACTCTATCAGCTTTGTGGTTCCGTTCATGCTTATTGCGGTCACCGGAACAAGTATATTTTCAATTGTCAGCACTCCGCCTCAAGTCACTGCTGCGGCACACATTGAAGGAGGTCTCATAACCAACTGGTTTTCTGCGGCAATATTGTATGTATCGTACAACACCATAATTTCCGTAGCGGTGCGCGGGCCCCTGGGCTCTGAAGCCCAGAATGTGAAAACTGTCCGTAACGGCGCCGTCCTTGGCGGACTTGGTCTGGGATTGGGCTCTCTCATGATANNATCCGGCAATATATTTGAAATTGCCGAGCTTGAGGTTCCAATGATTTACGTGGCTGGCAAAATCTCACCAATCGTTCAGGCGGCTTATTCAGCTGTTCTCATGGCTGAAATTTACACGACCGCAGTCGGTTCCCTCTACGGTTTTGCATCCAGAATCACAGACATAGGGAAACAACCGGTCAAAAGCATAATAATTGTTGTGGGTTCTTCCGCCGCCGCATTGCTGGCAAGTCAGTTCGGTTTTGCTAATCTGGTAAAATATTTGTACCCGCTGTCAGGTTACGGAGGAATTTTTCTGCTGACATGCCTGATATACACCAGTTTCTTCACAAAAAACCTTTCGAAATCCAAATAATTGCATTCTAAAGAAGGACCTTTAATAAAGGTCCGTTCACAAAATACTTTTTATTCAGTTACAATTTTTATAACTTTCGCTTCGGTATCCCACTGAGGCACAAAATCAATTATGTCTCCTACATCTCTCAATTTAAAATAATTGTATCCGTCTATATTGTACGATGGCAGACTGAGTTCCTTTTCTCCAAATTTTATTTTCGAAATAACCTGTGCTGCATACTTGCTTCCTTGTTCAGATGATATTTCAAGTTCCCCTCCCACGGAAGTATATTCTTTGCCAGACGTAAGTGCAATGCATTGTGCTGACTCATCCCAGGACACTTCAAACTCTTTTTGTGTTGATTTTAAAATCACGGCTATGTCCCTGAGTTTAAAATAATTGTATCCGTCAATATTGTACGAAGACAGGACAGCGGGGCTTTTATCTACAAGAACTTGTTGCGCCGCTTCTTTCACCGGTTTTCCCGCCGGTGCGCTACTCAGCTTTATAAATCCCAAGGCATTATTAACATTCCTTCCCGAGGCTTTTGACACTCCGTTATAGTAAAGACCCACCGATCCGCCGCCGTCTAAACACATGGCATTTACAAGTCCCATGGACCTGCATACTTCAGCTGCTTCTTTAAGTGTTGAACTTGTTATATTTCCTATAACAACTTTCCCCGCCTCGTTCGCACCTATGAAAGATCTGAAAGCTCTGACGCTGTTAATTTTAGCCTCTGAAAAGCCTTCCGCGGCACCATCGGCGGTGATCTGTCCGTTTATTATGAGACTCGGCCCTGCTCCCACGGCAGTAACCACATCGTTCCACTGTGAAGCATCGGTAAAGCTTGTGCTTATGATTGATTCATAACGAACCTTATCGCCGATCTTAAACCTTTCATCTACAAGATGAGAAACGGATTTATTGTACACTATGGCAAATCCGTCATAAGGCACGTTAAAATCGGCAGATACTATATTTGTAACCGCACCGTTCTGAACTACAACCGCTTTTGCTCCGTCCTTTACGCTTACGGGTGTATTATATTCCGGTGTAAATATGGTTATGGATTCGTCTTCCGTACTGGGATGATTGATTCTCCATGGTATGGACCTGTACACATCATTTATATAACCTTTAAATTCAATCTTCAGCCTGTCAACAATGAGCCTGCCGTCAGCCGTAAATCCGGCAACCGCACCGTAATTTCCCATATGTATGACTTTTCCTTCCTGAATAATGGTCCCCCATGGAACCGGAACTCCTGAATAAGCTTCAAAATAAGTTCCATTAACAGCCGCAAAGGCTTCGTTATTTACAGCCATGTCTCTTACTGACTGAACGGAAGACAAATTCCCGCCGGCAGTCATCATTACAGGCTTGATGGTTTTATCATTCATATCAATGGTTACATAGGATGTTTGTTTTTCATTGATTGTTCTGACGGAGTAACTGTAAGAATCAGCCGCGGCATTAAGAGGCGCCACTGCTAAAAACAATACTGCCAAAATCACCGCCCTGCTAATTTTGATTTTTTTTACAATAGATAATTGCTTGATAATTTTTTGTACACTTTTCTTCATTTACAATGTCCTTTCGCTGAAATAATTACAGCCCGAAAATTGAAAAGTTAAATAAATGCATTTATTTAACTTTTCAATCACAAGCTGTTTAAAGTATTTTATCATAGATAAAAAATGTCGATATATATATCGACATTTTATTTAATTTGTTAAGTAAGACAAAAATGTTACAGCTACTACAAGGAACGGTAACATTCAAATGGTCTCTCTTTACATCATACTTTTTTTAAAATAGTCTCATCTGCTAAACAGGTACTTCTTCGATTTTAAATCTGGATGAATGTATGCTGCTTACAATTTCTTCGCCCTTTTCATAGGTATGTTTCAGATACTGCTGATTTGCTTTCAGCCCTGATTGTTTTGTCTCAAGCACATAAATATTGTTGAAACGGTTATAAATCGAATCTCCTCCAAGTCCCGAAAAACAAATGAGCTGTGTATTGCTCTTGTCTGCCATGTTCATCAGCGGTTTTAGCAGGTACTCTGCATTTGTCTGTGCAAAAGGATTATCCATTACAATAACCTTGCTGTCCCTGCTATTTAAAAATATGTCCGTTTCATCTCTCCTCATATAGGTCAGAAGACTTGACAATAATTGTGGTATTAATTCTTACATCATCTTGAAAGTGACTTCCTGCTAAAAACGTTTTACATTAATTGATAATGAACCGATAAGGTACGTCTGAGACTTCTTCAATCGACTATATTCCAATATCCATCTTTATTTGAACCTATTCTTATAATAACATTTTCTTCCTGAAGCTTTTTGATATTCCTTTCTATAGTCCTTATATTCTTATTTAATTTTTCGCTCATTTCTTCCTGAGTTACATATTTATTCAGTCGCATTAAATCAAGAATATTTTTTTGTGTACTATT
Source organism: Clostridiales bacterium (assembly GCA_003457065.1). GTDB lineage: Bacteria > Bacillota > Clostridia > Tissierellales > Sedimentibacteraceae > Sedimentibacter. The sequence continues at coordinate 2,753 of DMJQ01000138.1, read as the reverse complement.
AAGCTTTATTAATCTTATCCCGGCATTTATCCCGGCATTGGTAGGAAAAATAACTTTTAAAAAATTCATACTGAATTTAAATACGCCTCTATCATATGCATTTAATATTCGTTGAACGCCAGAACCAAGTTGTTCAACCAACCTGACATCTTTAAACACTCTCATAAGTTCCTTGTTCCTTGGCGCAGAAATTCCCTCAAAAAATTCTTCTTGGCTTAATTCTTGCGGTAATCCTCCGGATGATGTGATAACAAATTTATCTGAGAATATCTCAAAAACCGGAGGTATGCCATTTGAATAATCATTGTGAATGATTGCATTTATAACAGCTTCCCTTAATGCGGTTGGATCTACAAGACGCCTTTCTTTCCGAACAGTTGCAGTGATTTCAGTCATTGTAATATTTTCAATATCTAATTTATTCAAAATATTTTCAGTTGCTTTTATTAACGAACAATATCCAAATTCAGCATTCTCGATTAAGTCAACTTTATCAGTTCCTGAATATTTTGCAACCTTCATAGAAATACCATTTTCATCGGCTAATAAATATGCCGCATAATTAAACTTATTTTCCTCAGTATATAATTCTAAATTATTCAAAAATTTATCATTCAAATCAAATCCATTTTCTTCATAGTAAATCTTAAGCTGTTTGAAAGTTAAATCCTGCCTTGGAGCTAAAAGCTTTCCAAGTGAGTTTCTAATACGCTTTGAATACAAAGAATCTATCATTTTCTTTGTCATCTGCTGAACAGTTGTCCCTAAAATGAGTTTTGTTCATGAATGGATATTTGTATGCTTACTATCTCACAAATCACTAATGAGAAGGCCTAACTTTACCTCGTATAGCATTTGACATGAGAATCCAAACCTGTTTTTTGATTTCAGGATCTACACGAGCAAGTATATTAGATATTCTTGGCACACAAATCGCCTCCCCATTATCTTTATTCATAGTATACTATTTTGTATTTAGATGTGCAAGCCGCTCGTAAGCTTATTTACATTTTTAGTTTATGACTTTATACTTCATATGACTTTTGTACTTTGTACTTTCCAACCATTTCCCTCAATGAATTAGCCTGCCCGGAAAGTTCTTCACTTGAAGCAGCAATTTCTTCTGCGGCTGCGGAGTTTACCTGAACCACTCCTGAAATTTGTTCGACGCCTACATTAACCTGGTATATACTGTCGCTTTGCCTAATGGAAGCTTCAGCTATTTCATTAATCAAAGTATTGGTTTTATTCGTTATTTCCACTGCGCTGCTCAAAGAAGATTCTGTATCTTTGGCAATTTGATACCCTTTTTGAACCGCAGATACAGCACTTTCTATTAGCATGGTTGTGTTTTTAGCGGCTTCAGCACTTTTTGAAGCGAGGTTTCGAACTTCGTCGGCAACGACCGCAAACCCCTTGCCTGCCATTCCGGCTCGTGCAGCTTCGACAGCAGCATTTAACGCCAATATATTGGTTTGGAATGCAATATCATCTATAGTTTTAATTATTTTTTCTATTTCATTTGACGCATGGGTTATCTCCTCCATGGCATTCATCATGTCATTCATGTATCGACTGCTTTTGCAAACTTCTTTTCCTGTTTCATCAGATAATCTGCTTGCATCACCGGCATTTGTCGCCTCGGTTTTTACATGCTCCGAAATATCCGCAATGGTAGCCGCAATTTCTTCCGTAGAGCTTGCCTGTTCAGTTGCTCCCTGAGCCAAGGCCTGCGCAGCCGATGAAACATGCTCTGCTCCGGCATCAATGCCTTCAGACGCAAGATTTATTTCACCCAATATATTGCGAAGCTCAGAAAACAAGCTGTCCACAACACCGGCTATCTCCAGATATATACCGCTTTGGCTCGAAAAATCATATGTATATGTTAAATCTTTGTTGTCTATTGCATTTTTATAGCCGTTAATATCTTCCGAAAGTAGGTCGAAAGAATTGACCGCTCCTTCCATCGAACGAGCAAGTGAACCTATTTCATTATTTTCTATTATAAGCCCTAAGCTACTTATAGTTTCTTCATTTATTTCGCCGGTACCAATTCCGTTGGCAGCTGCAACCACACAATCCAAAGGATTTTTTATTCTTATTCTGAAATACCTCTTCAAAACAAATGTTCCCGCAATTATTGACAATATGCAAATTCCAATAACAAGTCCAATCTCATAAAATATTTGTCTTTGAACAACCGAATAGTCGCTGCCCGTAAACAGGACTCCGATGACATTTCCGTCAAATGACAATATCGGCTTGTACAC
>DMJQ01000138.1:0-339 GCA_003457065.1 Clostridiales bacterium | reverse complement strand
TTTATCCAACAGATCCATGCCTTGCTTTACATCGCTGTCTGTGCTTGCCTCAATTTTGCCGGCCGCATCAGTAATCGTAAAGTTATACATATTTTCTCCGTCTGCTGTCAAATTGTCCAAATACGACTGAATGTCACTATCACTCTTGTTTTTGGAAGAAGCAATAATAACCTGATTTTCAGATATTTCCTCGGCATGTTCTTCAACTGTTTTTTTCATCGACTGGATTTCTTTATCAACATATTTTATAGAAGCATACGCTTTATCTACAGAAGAATCAATTATCATTTTTCTGAAATTAAAAATTGCAGATGTTAATACAATCGCTGTCGTAATTAT
>DMJQ01000163.1:6405-10411 GCA_003457065.1 Clostridiales bacterium | reverse complement strand
TTGCGGCGCCGTAATTATAGATAAAGGCTACGCCTATCCCTGGGAGGAATACGCTGTAAACAAGTTCCAGAAGCTTCTGGTTTGTAAGAGGCGTAACTACAGGCATGAAATGTTCAAGGCCCATAACCATAAAGGTTATGGCATTAGAAACGTACAGCGTTTTCATAACAAAGGTTTTCCCTAAAAAGATAAAGCCGAGAAACAGGAAAATAATATTTAAAAGAAACATTAAAGAGCCTACGGGAAGATTCGGATAAAAATAATTAAGGACGATTGAAACACCGTTTATGCCGCCAAGGGCAAATTTATTCGGGTTTCTGAAAAAGTGCAGCCCTACGGAAATAATGATAATTCCGAAGTTTATTATTAAAAAATCTTTAAAACTGTCAATTCCNNAAGACATAATTTTTTTGAAAATCATATGAAGACCTCCGAATTAATTAATCTTAACAAAAAAGTAATCGAGTATAGCAGAGAAATTATATCACTGGAAAAATAAAAAGTACATAGTAAATATATTCGTATAATTAAGACTATTTTCCCGTATTATTTAGAACCGACAATAAAATTAAGCATATGAATTAAGGGCATTAGCGGTTATTTCGCTGCAATAGGTTTAAGCGGCCAAGGCTCTAGTATATTTTGCCATAATAATAAGGATTCCTTGTGAAAAATCTTTTAGATGGACTGCCGTTTATAAGTTTTCCTTAGTCTATCGTAAATAAACTTAGCCTATTTATTATATTAAGTTTCTTAAAAAAATTTTTTGCTTTGGATAAAGCTTTTAGGGCAGTAATTTCAAAGATTTTTATTTATAGAGCTGTATGCTATATGAATTAATTTCCCATTAATATTTTAAATATACCTCTATATGTTGATTTTAATAGGTCAAGGATTTATAATATTTAGCTAAGACAGTTAAATATGCAGTAATATAGTTAAATTATTTTGATGGAGCTATGGATGGATTATATAAACGTATCGGCAAATGCTAAGATTAATATTGCTCTTGATGTTTTAGGCAAGCGGCCTGACGGTTACCATGATTTAAGGTCGGTTATGCAGACGATAGACTTAAAGGACAATATCTATATAAGAAAAATATTTACCCCTAAAATAAAAATAGTATCCAATGTGCGGTTTTTACCTACAGATGAAAGAAATCTTTGCCATAAAGCCTGCAAGGCGCTTTTTGATAAGTATAATCCCGATTTTGGGGTATATATAGAAATAGATAAGAATATACCTGTGTCCGCGGGGTTAGGGGGAGGAAGCGCAGATTGCGCCGCTACCCTTATAGGGGTTAAGGAGCTTTTGAAGTTTCCTGTATCCTATAATGAGCTTTTGGATATTGGAAAGACCCTCGGGGCGGACGTTCCTTTCTGTATGGAAAAGGGAACCATGCTTGCCGAAGGCATCGGCGATAGGCTTACAAGGCTTACAGACCATCCTCCGGTATATCTGCTTCTTGCAAAACCCAATGTAAGCGTTTCAACGGCGAAGGTTTTTTCAAACCTTGTTATTGAAGACATTAAAAGAAGACCGGATATGGAGGCCGTCATATCCGCCATAAACAGAAAAGACTTAAGGGCAATAGCTGAAAACCTCAGTAACGTTTTGGAAACAGTCACTATAAAAGAATATCCTATGATAGAGCATATAAAAAGCAGAATGACAGAGCTTGGCGCCCTATCTGCTTTAATGAGCGGCAGCGGTCCTACGGTATTCGGATATTTTGAAAATAAAGAAAATGCGTGGGAAGCATTAAAGCAAATAAAATCGGAATTCAGGCTTAGAGAAATATTCGTTTCAGGAATATCCTAGGACATATAATTTATAATATTAAATATATAAACCGGGTTTTGACTTTTCGGATGCGCTCTAATATTAAAACGGAGGAGTTGTTAAAGGCATGAGCAATATGGAAATAAATATAAATGAGTATCTGCCCTTAAGAGATGTTGTTTTTAAAAATATAAGAGATGCAATATTAAGCGGCTCTCTTAAGCCCAATGAAAGGCTTATGGAAAAGGAGCTTGCCGACAGGCTGGGCGTAAGCCGTACTCCTGTTAGGGAAGCTTTAAGAAAGCTGGAGCTTGAAGGCTTCATTGAAATCATTCCGAGGAAAGGTGCAATCGTTAAGCAGGTTACAAGCAAAGAAATAAAAGACGTATTGGAAATAAGAAGCGTTCTTGAGGCCCTTGCGGCAAAAAGCGCCTGCCTAAAGATTACAGAAAACGAAAAGGCTCAGCTTTTAAAGGCCAAAGAGGAATTTGAAAATGCTGTTCGCTCAAACAATGTGGACCTTATGGCTCAAAAGGACGTGGAATTCCACGACATTATATTTAATGCAACTAAAAATGAAAGACTTATGCAAATAATAAATAATCTTAGAGAGCAAATATACAGATACAGAATAACCTATCTTTACGATAAAAAATATCTTGAAAACATAGTTAAAGAACATGTGGAAATATATAGCGCAATCGTCAATAAGGACGTTGACGGAGCTGAAAAATCTTCAATGGACCATATAAACAATCAGCAGAAGGCAATTACAAATTCCCTTATGATGTAATTATATAAAGTTCAAAAAAAGCATGATTCTGTCATGCTTTTTTGTTTTGAGCTTATAAAATAAGGAAATACAGTAAATTTATATAGCATTAAGAAATAAAATAAGCTCTTCATAAAGAAGGAACTAAAACCGATTCCCTAAAGAACAAAATAAGATTTGTTTTACAAATATACCTTTATTTGCGTAAATCCTGACCCAACACCCCAAAGTTCACAAAACTATTCATTCTGCAAAACCATATCATAGGTTTTCTCAATTAAGTCGTATACCCGGGGTCCTGCGCCTTCGGCTGTTCTAAGCAAAGCCATGATATAGATTGCTTTATACAGGTCTTTTGTTTCTATTGATTTATCTTTTTTTAATAAGGAAAGATACTTCTGGCTCATTCTGTTGACGTATTCATATAAAATTACGTAGGTTCTTGCAAAATCGAAAATAGGATTGCAGACGCCTATATTAACCCAGTCTAGGATAAAATAGCGGTCATTTGAAAACATGACATTATTAAAATGAAAATCAAGGTGGCAAAGGCTGTCTTTATCTTCTATTTCCTTAAGCAGCTTCAATCCGAGGGTTTTATATTTATTCTCATAATCTATTTTTTCAAGCTGACTAAAAAATCTTTCGGTTATTTTAGGTAAGTCAATATTTTGAATTAAATGAATCTCTTTTTGAAGGCGGATTAAATCTTCTACGCCTTGCTTGTAGCCTTGACTTTTTATCCTTTCTCCCAAGGAGATTCCGTCAATATAATCCATCTTAATAACATAAGGGTCTTCCGTTTTAAAATAATTGACGACCGGCAGATTGGTTTTGCATAATTTTTGTTGATTTTCAATTTCATATTCAATCCATGTTACCGGATAAGGCGGCTTATAGACTTTATATGCAAAGCTGTCGTAAAGATAAACTGCTGCCTGTTTTCCCATGCCTATTTGCTTCTTTTCGGTTTCAAATTCATTGTGCATTTTAACAACTCCTGTAATCTATAGTGAAACAAATTAATTACAGTAATAAAAACCGGTATATCTGATACTTGATGACCCTAAAAACACTTACAGTGAGTTAGGTGAACATTTCCTTATAGTCAATAAGCTTCTTTTCATCTTTGTTGCCTATGAATGGCTTAAATATAGGGTTTTTATTACTACATTAATCTTGTTTAACCTTAATAAATATTTTCTGCTCTGATTTTAAAATCAAACGAAACAACAAAAGTTGATTTTTAATCAGTATATCACAGGAGCGGTATAGTGAAAATAGGAATCACAATGAATCATTATCTATAACTTTATCCTTAACAAAGATAAAAAGATATTTGCTGATGATGAGAAGATGCTCTTTTAAAAAATGGTTAATAGTAGGTTTTTTATAAAGAAGTAACAAAAACCTATTCGCTATGGATTCAAAAACACGGCTTTCCTTCGG
>DMJQ01000163.1:0-6300 GCA_003457065.1 Clostridiales bacterium | reverse complement strand
CAGGCTTTTGCTGTGTCTCTTGCGCTTATATTAACGGGGAATACGATGGTTTTCGGTGCCTCGAGGTTCAGTGACGTTCCTGAAAGCCATTGGGCTTACAGCTCTATTATAAAAATTGCAGACAAAGGAATCATGGTAGGCGGAACATCGGGAGAGTATAAGCCCAATAATCCTATTGATAAATTTGATACTTCAAGGATACTTGCCGTTGCGGCAGGATATAAATATACGAATCTTACCGATGCGGAAAAAGCCGAATATAACAATGCCTATGAGAAAAACAAAGGGATTTTCAATAGCTATAAGGCATCCTTTACAAAGTGGAATTCCTCAGCCGACAAGGAANNAATGACAATAGGGAAAATTTAAGGGCTCTTTCAAGACAGGAAGCAGCAGTATTTCTCGTAAGACTCATAGGAAAGACCAATGAAGCTTTAAGCGCAAGCTATAGCGATACATTTTCAGACGACGGCAAAATAAGCCAGTCTGTAAAGCCTTATGTATATTATTTAAAAAATAAGGGCGTATTGGCAGGGGACACAACCAACAGCTTTAACCCCAACAGTGCTGTTACCAGGGCTGCCATGGCGGTTATGCTTGATAAAACATTAAGCATTAAAGAAAACCCAGATTCTGCCAATAACAATACAAGCAATTCCTCCAATACAGATTCAGAAAGCATTCAGGTAGAAACTATAACAGGAACCATTGAAAGAGTGCATACTTCTTTAAGTGCCATTCAGGTAAAATATTCCGGCGGCGACATAAAGATACATAAAATCGATAATACGGCAAAGGTAACTGTTGACGGAGCGGCGAAGAGCATATTAGAGCTTAAGGAAGGCATGAAGCTTGAAGCCCTTTCTAAAAACGGAACATTAATAGAAGTAAAAGCGACGTCTTCTTCCAGTCCAAGCTCAGGAAGCGAGACCCAGACAGGAACAAATGAAAATAATAATACATCTCAAAATAACAGCTCTCAGACATCAAAAACTACTGTTGACCAAGAGATGAAAAACGACGGCATATCAGAAATGGAGCTTAGGACTGTTGCGGGAACAATTGTCGATGCTAAATCCTTAACCGGCGGAAATAAATTGATTACCATAGAAGTTAAAATTATAAGCCCTACAGGAGGCATCATCTCTGAGGGCCAGAACTACACCGTAACCTCAGGCACTAAAATAACAAGAGGGTATAAGGATACGGACTTTTCCACAGTAGCTAAAAATGACATTGTAAAAGCCAAGGTATATGGAAACAAGGTGTATTATCTTGNNCGAAGGCATCATCAAAGAGCTTCACATTACAAGCGGCGGAACTTATATCATGCTTATGGACGATACGGGAAAGACTGAAAAATATTACGTTATCGAAGGCGCCTTCGATGTATATACCCTTAGGGTAAATTCCAGAGTAAGACTTAAGCTTGATTCCAAGGAAGTAGAAGCCGTAAGCATTTTACAGGAAGCAAAGGCCAATTATTATACAGGCTATATCAGTAGCATAAGCACAAGATATTTTATACTTAGGTCAACCTATGGAAACACCAGCGACACTATAAAGGTTTATTACGACAGCAATACCATCGTTACCGACTCTATTGCAGGGGATACCGTTTCAGTAGGAAGCCTTTATAATAACATGAAGGTTTATGTAACATTTTCCGATTCGGAAAATAATGCAAGAACAATAACTATTCTTTCTAAATAGCTCTTAATACTTACAAAAAGACACGAACTCAGAGAACAGGGCAGCGCTGGTAAGATGCTCTGTGAACTTAGAGCGTGACGGTTTGGATTCACTTGCAGTCTAAACTTTGTTGGAATAGATAAGTCACAAAGGATCGGATGGATGTATATGTCTGCAAAAAAGAGAAGGCCTCAAAGTAAGCCTAATGCCGAGCCTGCGAAAAGACAGCGGGGTACCGTAAAAGGGATAGAAAACCGCGGCGGCAAGCGCACTCCTGCTGAAAGCATGGCTACGAAATCCATTAATTTAATAAAGCTCGCAAAAAGGCTCAGAGGGAATGCCTTTATTTTCCTTGGAATATTTATCGTAATAGCCTTAACAGGCGGTTTAATTTATGCGTCGACAAATAAAAATGCTTATGCAATAGAAATCGACGGAAACAAGGTTGCTACCGTAAAGAAGACCGGAAAGCTTGATGTAAAGGAAATTGAATCCCAGGCCGTACTTAAAATAAAAAATAGCCTCGGAACAGATATACTGGTAAACGAAAAGATTTCTTTCGTGCCCGTCCATGCATCAAAAAAGGAGATAAGCTCTCCTGACGAAGCCATAATGAAGGTATCCAATAGCCTTACATATAAGGTTGAAGCCTGCAAGATTGTTGTGGGCCAAACGGATATGGCTATTTTAAAAAATAAAGGCGAAGCCAACAAGGTGCTTGATTCCTTGATGGAGCCTTACCGCAGAGAAGGCACGAATATTATCGAAGAGGGCTTTGTAGAAGATGTAAAAACAGAAAACGTATATGTTTCCTCAGACGAAATCATTACTGTGGAAAAGGCTCTTCAGATATTGACTACGACCTCTGAAGCGGCAGAAACTTACACTATAGTTGCAAATGATACCCTTACAAAAATAGCGCAAAAGGCCGGCATGACGATGGAGGAGCTTCTGAAGGTAAATCCCGGCTATAATATAAACAGCTCCCTTAGAATAGGCGAGGAAATGGTTTTAACCATCGATAAGCCTATTGTATCCGTTCGCACAGTGGAAGAAAATAAATATAAAGAAGTAGAGCCGAAGCCGGTTCAGACTTTGAATAATCCTAATCAGCCCAAAAGCTACAGAAAATCTGTGCAATACGGAAGCGACGGTGAAGCTGAGGTAACGGAGCATATTATCAGAATAAACGGCATAGAAAGTGAAAAGACAGCCGTTGACAGGGTTATCATTACAGAGCCTGTTCCTGAAATTATAGAAGTGGGAACAAAATAAAAATTCATAAATAAAAACAAGTCTTGCAGGAACGACTGGGTACATAAGAAAGCAATTGCTTAATACTAAAATAATAAGATAGCTAAATGAATGCTATTTATGACAGCCCATGATAATCTCTCCATTAACAGGCAAATCAGCACAATATAAAATAAAAACATAATTTAATAAAAAGGTGATGAATATCCGGCGTGTCGGATACCACAAAATCGGTGGTGTAGATGCGGCTGGAAAAGGGTAAATAAAATCAATTCAATAGGTAAAAAACAACTGTTCAGCAGTTTTGTTTTTGTACCTACTGTTTGGTTTTATCTTACTCTCAAACTTATCTTCGCCTTAAGAAGATTAAGCTGTAGAGTAAAATCTACGGCTTTTTTATTTGACTAATTTAAAGGAGTGTTTTTATGTACAACAATATTTTTATGCATTTGAAGCGTCCGGCTCCCTATCAGCAAAGCCAGGTTAACTTCTGGAATGACGAACATATTTCAAAGCATATGCTCAAGGCCCACCTTAATCCGGATTACGAAGGAGCAAGCCGCAAATTAAGCTTTATTGAACAGTCCGTAAAATGGATTCAAGAAATCACGCCGTCTTTCGAATATCCCAAATTACTAGACATCGGCTGCGGGCCGGGGCTATATGCTGAAAGGTTCAGTAAAGCTTTTTATGAGGTAACAGGAATTGACTTTTCAAAGCGGTCAATAGCCTATGCAAAAAGTTCCGCTGACAAGCAAAACTTAGACATCACTTATGTTTATCAGAATTATCTGGAAATGGATTATAAGGATAAATTTCATTTAGCCACATTTATTTACTGTGATTATGGCGCGCTGTCAACCGAAAATAGAGCGGTGATACTAAGAAAAATATATCAGAGCCTAAAAAGCGGCGGAAAACTTTTATTAGATGTATTTTCTATGGTGAAGTACAAGGAGTTCAAAGAATTAAAAACTTGGGAAGTTCATGAAGAGGGCGGTTTCTGGAGTGCAGAAAAATACCTTTCATTGCATGGACAGTATCGGTATTCCGATACTGTGACTTTAGAACAGACCACGATAATTACAGATAAAGAGATTAGGGAATATNNAATATGATATATGGAATTGCTGCTTCACCCCTGAAACTTTGATAAAAGAAGCCCATGAAGCAGGGTTTAAGAACATTGAATTATTTAGTGATGTTACGGGCAAGCCTTATGTGGAAAGTAGTCCAACCATTGCAATCCTTCTGGAAAAATAGCAAAGGCTTCGATTAAAATTAGCAGGGGGTCCCCGTCGGATGAAGAAATTATAAATCAGAAGCTTTATAATTATTATTCCCAAAACTCATAAATCCTGATATATTATTTGCAATAGATATATGGTTATAACCTGCAGCAGAGTTCAGTATGAACAGGTATACAGTATTTTACACTTCATACATTAGGTCAAAAAGAGCAGACACGGTTAAGCATTTGTTTCTCGTCTGTGATATATTGTTTTAGAGAGAGGAATCTATATGCACGCATGGGAAGCCATACAAAAAACGCTGAACCACATCGAAGAACATCTCGGTGAAGAAATTCAAATCGAAGAACTGGCAGAAATCGCTGTACTGTCTCTGTTTTATTATCAGAGATTATTCACACGATTGGTGAAAACATCGGTTCGAGAGTATATTAAATTACGCCGATTGGCAAAGTCCATCACTATGCTGCGTGATAAAGAAAACCGTATTATCGACATTGCAATGGAATACGGTTTTGGCAGTCACGTAACTTTTACGCGGGCCTTTAAAGAAACCTATGGGATTACTCCGTCACAGTACCGGGATAAGCCTGTTGGCTTACAGAATTTTGACAAACCCGATTTATTGCTTGGTTATGTTGTGGTTGATGAGGGCGTACCGCTGATTAGCGATGGATTGGTTTTGGAAATGAACCGTAAATTTCTTGAAGAACCAATTAACTTTCTTGGTGTTACAGGATATTATCCATTCAAATATGGTAAAATGTTCGGCGAAAGAACCGGCGTTGACACGGTTGGCGAGATATGGGACAGGTTTTTTAGGGCTCTTCCGAATATATCACATATCTCAGAGGGGCGCAGGGTTGGTATTTCTTATCACGGCGATGCACCAGACGGTTATTCGAGTTATTTTGTTGGTGCGGAAATCAAAAAAGACGAGAAAAGCCGCGGCTTTACAAATTGGCAGCTGCCCGCACGAGAATATGTCGTCTGCGGCTTTGAATCGGAAAATCACGAACAGATGATAATTTGTTTAGGTAAGGCAATGAAATACACGCGGTTTTGGCTTAAAAAGCATAATCTGATTGCTGATGGATTTTTCCCTGAGATGTACAGTAAAAGTACGTCTGACATTACTTATGTAGAGTTGTGGATTCCCTTTAAGAAACGAGAAGAATAAATAATTAATATTGGATGGAGGAAAAGCAAATGAGTAATTACGAAGAAGGGTTAAAATTAATTGAAGAAATGTTCGGCAACGGCAAAGACAATGTTATTTCCCTTGCGACGATTGCGCGGGAGCCGGGCGCTAACGGAATGCCCCGCCCGGTTGTCCGCAGTGTGGACGCCTATTATGAAAACGGCACATTTTATGTTGTTACATATGGAAAATCAAACAAAATGCAGCAAATCGCACAAAACCCGGAGGTTTCGGTTGCAGGTTGCTTAGAGATGTTTACCGCTAATGGAGTAGGTGAAAATCTTGGTTGGGTGCTTGNNTAATGAAAAGGATGAAAATTGTTGCATTTTAGCAATCCGTCTCACTAAGGGAACATTAAACATTAACCATTGGGAAAAATTATACCACATGGATTTTGTAAATAAAACTGATATGGAAAATGGGGGCATTTTTTAATCAGTGAAACATTTAAACCTATCCGCACGGCAGCTTTAAATTTATGGCAGACAATGTGTCATACCTGATAAATATTTGAATTAGGCATTAAGGTCAATTGCTGATAGTGTAAATTTAGCATTAAACAGTAACAAAACCTTATATGCATGGGGACTCAAAAATGTACCGTTTCCGGAGGAAATCCATATTTTTGAGTCTCTGCTGAATAGGTTTTTGTCACTTCTTTATAAGAAGTTTACTATAGTGCTGTTTTCCTGATTTTCCAGTATCTAATTAATGCGGCCCTCTGAAATTTCATTTACGCAATGCATTATCCATATAATATTAATCTGTTAACAAAGGGGTTGCCGCAAAACTCATTTTGCAGCAACCCCTTTTCGCTTAAAGCTCAAGAAAGCTTTAAGCGAAAGCCTATAGAAATAGCTATTTTCCTCAATGAGACAAAGCCCCATTTGCGGAATTAATTTA
>DMJQ01000098.1 GCA_003457065.1 Clostridiales bacterium | reverse complement strand
CTTCGGGCAATTCCGGTTGGATTAAGGCACCCGAGAAGTCTGACAATCCATAGTAAATATGATGAACGTTGTATAACGTATTAAGGGCAGTTCCTAACTGATGGAAATACTGCCTTTGGTGCCGATTTAAAGCTACAAATAGAATAGATGGTTTTTCCGAATTCTCCAAGTGATCATCTCCTAAGCGACGGCCTTATTTACGCTGCCGTCATATCCTAAAGCACATTCTTAGAATAACTCCTCACTGGTAATTTATGCAGCAAGGCCTGACACAATGTAAAGTTAGCGGCCTCAACTAACTGTAGTTNNCATTGTCATATTTAGGCTTTGTGCGATTCTGCTGCCCAATTCTTTATCAGTACGCATGAAATGCTCCAGCATTCTCCGCTTAATCGGCTCATATACCTGACTTAACGCTTCCGTAAAATTTGCAATTAAATGGTCTTTTTCCTTGGGCGACATATTCCGATATCTGTACCTTGCCTGATAATAATCATCACCAGACCGTTCTTTTCTATCTATGATCCCTGAAACAAAATTACAAACAGGCTTTCCTGTCTCCGGTGCCTCAGCTGGCATCCCGCCTCCAATTGTATTTGGTAAATAGTTTGCTACGCCTTCACTGTATATTGTTTGCATCGCTCCATCCTGCATCTTATTATCAATTGACCTTCTCGGCATATTTGTGGGAAGCTGCAGATAATTGACGCCTATGCGATATCTTTGCGTATCACCATAGGGGAAGATGCGTCCTTGCAAAATTCGATCATTAGAGAAACCTATTCCTGGCACAACTGCTGCCGGGGCAAAAGCGGACTGCTCTACATCAACAAAGAAATTCCCGGGATTTTTATTCAGCACCATTCTTCCTACCGGCAGAAGCGGAAACATGTCTTCCGGCCAAATATGGGTAGAATCGAGTGGATCAAAAGGAAGCTTACATTCATCTTCCACTTTCAGTATTTGCACACACATTTCGTATTCTACCGTATGCCCTTCAGCAATCGAATCAAATAAATCCCGCTGCGCTATGTCAGGGTCCGAACCGGCAAGCCGAACTGCTGTCTTGCTGTCTATGTATTCAACCCCTGCACATGGCTGCCAATGATATTTAATATATACTTCTTCACCACACAAATTGATCCACTTATATGTATTGACTCCAAACCCCTGCATTGTTCGATAGCTTTTTACAGTACCAACGTCAGAAAATAAATAGGTAAGGAAATTCATGGACTCTGGCCTTAAAGACATAAAATCCCAAAAGCGGCTGGCCGCTATCGGTCCGCCACGCACATTAGTAACCGGGTCCGGTTTTAGCGCATGAACCAAATCAGGAAATAGCAGCGGATCACGAATTGGAAAAACAGGAATGTGATTCCCCACAATATCATAATTGCCTTCATCGGTATAAAATTTTACCGAAAATCCGCGAATATCTCTGACAGTATCAGCTCCGCCCAAAGATCCGCCAGCTAAAGAAAATCTAACAAATACAGGTGTTTTTTTCTCTGGATTTTGTAGAAACTCCGCTTTTGTTAAAGCTGACATTGATTTGTAAGGTACAAAAAAGCCAAAAGCACCGGCCCCTTTGGCATGAAGTACTCTTTCGGGAATTCGTTCTCTGTCAAAATGGGCAATTTTCTCAAGGAAAACGGTATCCTCAAGTAAGATCGGCCCTCGTTCTCCAACAGTTAATGAATGTTGATCATCTGTAACAGGTGCTCCCTGATTACTAGTAAGATAGCGCTTGGCCATCGATCTTCCTCTCCTCTAAATCATGATTTCTGCTATGATTATATTTGTAATGACATTTCCTTAGAAGCAGAATATGCCGAAGCCCCTATTAAGGTAAATAATTTCATAAAAAATGTCCGCTGCCAAAAGCAGCGGACATTAACTATCACTATTATAGCTTACAGTTTTTCAATTTTTATGAAAGCTTCATCCATTGCTTCCATAATACCACGTTTCATCGCAGTGCCGATTCCCGGAACTCCAATTGACGTAACCTTATTATTCCCCTTACCGGTTACCTGGAAAGCAATTGTCTTATTAGCTGCTTTTGAATACACTTTATAGCGAAGTTTCACTTCACTTTTCGCAGAAGTCGAGAAGAAACTGGCATGTCTTGAGTTCATAAAATGAACAATTTCCATTGCAATCACATAATCAACATCTGCTTCTCGTGCCAATTTCTCCATTACATTACTTTCCGGCAACTCCTTATTAGAGGGATCATATTGATTAGCAGTTAAAGCTGCTTGCATTTTTTCTGCTGAAATAGTTTGATATTTTTCATTAGCAAATTGTTGCATAAATTTCTCATTAACAGTTTCCCCTATATAATCCTTTGTTTCTTCTGTAGAGTTAATAAAAGGAATAATAAGTACTTGTTTTGATAAAGTATTAGTTTCTGGGCTGGCTGCTGCTCCGGCTATCCCCATTGTGAATAATAGGCAAAGAACCATAATTAGACTCATCGTAACTTTTTTCATTCACTCATCTCCCAAAATTATTTCATCCATATCATACCATTTTATGACAATAAATCAAGCGAATTTTAAGTAAATTCAAACAAAATTATATTGACATAAAATAAACCGAACGTAACACTCATAAAATGAGAGTTGCGTTCAGCTCTTTTAAGGACCCCGCTTATTATTAATTTGCCTGTTTTAGAGCACTTTTCAAATCATCTTCCGGAGTACTGATTGGTTTTATTGCAAAGGTTTCAACTAAATATTGGAGGACATTAGGTNNACGCTGGCAGACTGGGCCCTAACCGTATCCCATTAATTCCAAGTGATAATAATGCTAACAAGTCCGCTACTGCCTTTTGCTCATACCAGGAAAGTATGATGGAAAGCGGCAGCGAATTTACATCTGTATCAAAAGCATCTGCCAATGCTGTAGCTATTCTGACTGCCGAATAGGCATCATTGCATTGTCCGATATCTAACAATCGCGGTAACCCAGCAACTGTCCCAAACTCCAATTTATTAAATCGGTATTTTCCGCATGCCAATGTAAGGATAATACAGTCTTCGGGAACCTGTTTAGCAAAGTCAGTATAATAGTTTCTCCCTGGACGTGCTCCATCGCAACCGCCAATTAAGAAGAAGTGTCTTACTTTTCCTTCTTTTACGGCATTTACTATTGCTTCAGCGTGTGACAAAGTTGCATGATGACCGAATCCGACCATGATTTCCTTTGCTTGATGATCTTCTTTAAAGCCGCCAAGCTCCAAGGCCTTATTTATTATTTGTGTAAAATCTTTCGTGCCATCTTCAGAAACTGCAATATTTTTTATACCTTCCCATCCGACAACATTCGTAGTAAAAATTCTGTCCTCATAGGTTTCTCTAGGCCTCATCAAACAGTTTGTTGTCATTAAAATACATCCCGGTATGCCATCAAATTCTTTTTGCTGGTTTTGCCAGGCAGATCCGTAATTACCTACCAAATGTTTATATTTTTTCAACCCGGGATAACCATGTGCGGGCAGCATTTCACCATGAGTATAAATATTAATTCCCTTATCCTCAGTTTGTTCGAGCAGCATTTCCAAATCGCGTAAATCATGGCCTGAAATGATAATTAACGGGCCTTTTTGGGGATTAGTATTCACACTATGAGGAGAAGGATTATGATAGGTCGTCGTATTTGCATCGTCCAAAACTTTCATAACTTCTACACTCATGTTGCCAACCCGCATCACTACACGAATTAACTCTTCAAGCGTTAACTCATCATTAGTAGTAGCTTCTAACCCTAAAAAATAGTATTGATCAACTTGGTCACTATTATAATTAAGGAATCTAGCCTGATGCCCATAAGCACTAATTCCTTTAAGTCCATATAAAATAGTTGAGCGCAGCGACCGGATATCTTCATTTAAATCTTGATCAAACATAATTCCCGCTTGCACTGCATCTTTTAACATATCTTCTTTAGTATGACTAGCGTTATATGTTGCGGCTTCGGGATACCGGCCATGAGGTGCCTGTCTTCTCAACTCTTCTTTTATCTTTTGTGATTCTTTGATTAATCGTACATGAACGTCCACGTCAAAGTTTACATTAGTTAAGGTTGTAAACAAGCCATTCTCTACAAATTCTACAATAGCTTTATCAATGATTTCTCCCTGATCAATGAGCGATTTTGCATAGCAGGATATTCCTTTCAACTGATAACTCAACAAGTCCTGCAAGTGTGCAATCGCAGGCGT
>DMJQ01000168.1 GCA_003457065.1 Clostridiales bacterium | reverse complement strand
GTTGATTTCTTCTGGAAACTATTTTAAATATAAAAAATATTAAATCAGTTTTTGAACTCAACTTTGTATATCGAAGTAAAGTGCCAAACCAAAGCCATTGCCTGTAATGGAATTATTATTTTGCTGTATATTATTTATAGCATAGGCTTCGTAATCTATTTCCAGCATTTCCAGATTCCGTTTTACAATGTATAAGCCTAACCCTGTGCCGCTTTTTGATTTATTACGGCTATATTCAGGCGTGTAGAATGCCTCAAACCACTGCTCGGTTTCATCATTCGTTATAAATCGGTCTGTATCATTTTCAATGGCCAGCCGGCAGCGCCCTTTAACTTTATCGTAGCGAATGTAAATGCTGCCGTTCTCTGGCGTATATTTTACTGCATTTGACAGAATATTGGATATAGAGTAATACAAAAGCTCTCTGGAGGTCTTTACTTGAAAGCTATTCCCCTCAAAATTAATATGAAGCCTTTTATTTCTGGCAGGCACCAGATACTGGCCCATTGCCTGAGAAACTAAGGTATCCAAATCAAAAAACTCATATTCTGAATCTGAAATAGCCGTATCCGCTCTGGATGCATTAAGAATTTCCGAGACCATAGATGACAGTGTGTTAATGAGCATTTTGCATTCTGCCAAGTATTTTTCCCTGTTCTTATAAACACCGATATTATCCATCATGCCTTCTACAATGCCTGAAAGTGCCGCAATCGGCGTCTTAAGCTCATGGCCTGCCGAACGCATGAAATCTGCCTTGGACCGTTCCATTTGCGCCACTTTATTCATCTCATACCTTAAGCTATTAATGTTTTCACAAAGGCTTCTATACATATTATCTAGATTTTGCGAAAGCAAACCCAGCTCATCATCTGTACAGACATTGGAATAAGCATTGTCCTCCATGCGGCTCATTTTATCGGCAGCATTTGCAATCTTGACAATTGGCTTTGTAAGCCTTGATGAAAAGAAGTAGGAAGCCAGAAGTGAAATAAACACGCTGATAATGAGTACATATGGCATCAAAGAGAATATTACACCGGTTGCCTCGCCAATCGGCTGAAAAGTAGTGCTGACAGAAACGGATGCAACCAAGCTGCTGTTGATTGTATAGGTTTTATAAAACATAGTAGGCGCCGGAGCCATGCTCTGTATTGGAGATGCAATAGAAATAAATTTGCTGTCGCTTGGATATATCTCCTGGGGGTTCGCAGCATAATCATCTTTAATAGCAATGGAAAGGTTTTCAGAATCTTCGTTGCTATTCTCNNAAGCGGAATGGATGTCTTGAATTTGTACTTTAAAGAGGGCACTTTCGTCAGAAGATGGATTCTCCGAAAGTTTGGCCTCATAGCTCTCATCCCACTGAATAATTTTGACATTTAGAGGCATGCCCTCCTGGTCAAATG
Organism: Clostridiales bacterium; assembly: GCA_003457065.1. Classification (GTDB taxonomy): domain Bacteria; phylum Bacillota; class Clostridia; order Tissierellales; family Sedimentibacteraceae; genus Sedimentibacter. The sequence continues at coordinate 1,258 of DMJQ01000168.1, read as the reverse complement.
TAATAAATGGAGTGGAAAGGTCCATGAGTATTTCACCCTTTGAGTCGTACGTGAAAACGTCAGTGTTATTAACCATTATAAAATCTTGTAATACAGGCCTTACGCTATCTTCAGACTGGGTATTTGCCAAACTTTTAGCCAGGATAACCGCATTTTTCTCAAGGGTATCAAACTTTGTTTTTAAATAATATTTTGGCAGCAATATATATAAAAAAGCAAAAGAAATCACTACAACGAATATGGTGAGGGAGAGAGAAAATAAAAATGTCTTTAGGGCAATGCCGCCTCTTTTAAGCCTCATATTACACCGCCTCTTTGTTTGCAGCAGGCATTGGATAAGACGGATAGTTCCAGTTTATAACCTATGCCCTTGACTGTTGCAATGATATCAGAATCCAGCTTCTTTCGCAGGTTTTTAATGTGGACATCCACAATACGTTCGTCTCCGTAATAGTCATAGCCCCATACCTGATTCAGTATTTGCTGCCGGCTTAAAGCCTTCTTGGGATTGGAGGTAAAAAACAATAACAGCTCAAACTCACGTAAGGTTAGGTTCAGCTTTTTGTCTTTTTCATAGGCTTCAAAAGCATCCGTATCCAGCATAATATCACCCAGCTCGATTCGCCCTGAGGTCTTTACGCTGCGCCGCAATAGAGCCTGTACTCTTTTTATTAACACCTTTGGCGAAAAGGGCTATGTCACATAATCGTCAGCCAAATGGTTAAAGCTTTCCAGCTGAGTATATTCATCAGCAATTGCCGTTAATATCATGACGGGCTTNNGCAAGTCATTTTTTACGGTTTTTAATAATTCAAGCCCTGTAATATTGGGCAGCATAATATCTAAAATAAATAAATCAATTGATTCATTGTTCTCAATTATATCCAGCGCAGTTTTTCCGTCATAGGCAGGAATTGGAATGAAATAGCTGTCCTTCAGGTATTCACAGATGACTTGATTGATGTTCAGGTCATCTTCCACCACCAATATTTTATAATCCATCATGGCCTCCAATGCAATAAATATACTTATTCAATTTTAAAAACAACAGACAGTTTTTAAGTTGAATAAGTTTTTCAGTTTATTTACTATAGTTCCTGATTCTTAATTTGCTTTATTTTATATTACTCAAATTTTTTTGAAAAGTCTATGAAGCCCGTATGAAGTTTGGAGTATGATATCGCAAAAATAAGAAACTGAAAAAAACTGCTCTTTTATAGCGGAAGTGCTTACTTGATTTTTCAGTGTGGCAAAGTTT
>DMJQ01000141.1 GCA_003457065.1 Clostridiales bacterium | reverse complement strand
TATTAAAAATATCTTTCTTTTTGTCGAAATTGTTGTTAATATATAATTGTATTACTATAAGGAGGAGCCTTATGAATAACAATTATAAGATTATTCGCACCATATTTGAAAATGTATTTCAAAGAGTACTGGAGTGCAAGGATAATGATACAGGTGACATATTTTACAGCAATATAATAATAAGTCAGAAAGTTATTAATCTCATAAATTTAGAAGAATTAAAAGCATTTCCATCTAATATCCTGGAATGTTTCAATACGGAAGACCGCATATACTTTTNNTGTATGTCCGACAGTTTAACCCTTAAACAACAGTTTAATTTATCGGAGAATGTAATCAATCTTGCCCAGAATATATTTAACATGACAGACGTTGTGCAGCAGAAAATCCTTGATGTAGATAAACTTTACATAGATCCGGACAATAACGTCATTGTAGACTTAAACCTCATATTTGAGCAGGAATATGACATAGCGGATAACGAAACATTCCGAAGACTGGGAAACATGATTCATTACATATTTTCAGGCACCGAGATAATCGATTACAATATTTCGGATTCAATTCCACCGGATATTTTAAAAATAATTGTGAGGTGCCTCACAAGAGAATACATATTTCCAAATGACGTGCTTGCAGAAATGAAAAGCTCCCCAATATACGGAATGATTTTCGGAGGCGATAGTTTCAGTGAAAAAGCAGTGTTAGACGAAAATGAGGTCAGGGAATATAAAAAACAGACGGAAAAAAAAGAACAGCCTGAAAATTCAAATGAAGTACATAAAGAACATAAAAATACGGATGAGGACATTTATGCCGAAGATACCTCACCGGTGCTTGATATTTATTTAAATGACAACAACAACACTGTAAAACCGGTGAATAAAAAACGTAAACCGTTTTCAAAAAAAGAAATTTTCAGAATTGCGGTATCTATTTTAATTGTTGTGCTGGTGCTTATTGCAGGAAATAAAATAATTAAAAAGATTTCTGGAAATGATGCGGCAAATACGTCAAATATGGACAATGTTGAAAATAACACCGGAAATGAAACTCCTTCGGGGCAACAGCCTGAAGCAGAAACTCCTGCTGGGGAAGGAGAGAAGCAGCCTGAAATATCGGATTCGACAGACATGTATTTTAATGAAAAACTTTTGAACGACGTGGGATATACGGGAAATAAAGCCGAAAGAGACAGCGACATTTATGTTGAAGGAAAAAATTCATTGGTTGTTGCCAATGAGGGTGAAGAAAAAATAAAGGCATTGTTTGCTGTAGTTAATTTTAAGGATGAAAAGATANNCACATCTAATTTTCATACGTTGGCAGAAGTATACGATGATATGTGGTCACAGTTTACGATTCCCATAAATGTTACGGATGCAGATTCATTAAATATATATATTGAATATGAAGGAAAAAATAAAATCTGGATAGATGCTGTATACATAGATGTTATTAAATAAGGATGAAACATGTCTGCTTTACTGAGAATTACAGTTAAATAAATGTATGAAGCAGCCTGTTAAAAAAATTTTAAGAAAATATTAAATTATCAGAACTTTTATGTTATTTTTTACGTCATATAGAAAGGACTGTAATTTAAAGAGGTGAAATATGGAAATCATAAAAATGGAGAATATCGCCAAGCTTTACAAATCTGGTCAAATTCAGGTTCAGGCATTAAAGAATGTGTCATTTTCCATCAAAGAAAAAGAATTTGTTTCTATAATGGGTCCTTCGGGCTCGGGGAAGTCTACGCTTCTGAATGTCATAGGTTGTCTGGATCATGCCACCAGCGGAACATATGAGCTGTCGGGGAACCTTGTGGATAAGTTAAACGATTCTAAACTGTCGGAAATAAGAAACATATTCATTGGATTTGTGTTTCAGAATTTCCACCTGCTGCCGAGGCTGAATGCAATCAAAAATGTTGAGATTCCTCTTATTTACAGGGGTATGAACGCTAAGATGAGGCGAGAGCTTTCGGAAAATGCATTGGAGCAGGTAGGACTCAAGGACAGAATGCACCACCTGCCTTCGCAGATGTCCGGAGGTCAGCAGCAGAGGGTTGCCATAGCCAGAGCGATAGTGGGGAATCCTTCGATTATTCTGGCGGATGAGCCGACAGGTGCTCTTGATACAAAGACGGGTGATTTGATTATGGAATTATTTATTGAATTAAACCAAAAAAAATCAATGACGATTGTACAGGTAACACATGAAGAAGAAATTGCCGAATACGGCAACAGAATTATTAGATTGGTGGATGGAGAAATAGTATCTGATGAAAGCAGCGGAGGTAAAGTAAATGTATAAAAAAATAATTTCAATTGTAGTTGTCTTAGCCATAGTATTTACGGGGGGCTATCTTACTGCCAAGCAATTGGTTCCTGATTCTGCACAGGTAGCAGCAGGACCGAGATTTTCAACAAAAAAAGTGGAAAGAGGAGATATTGTACAAGGTGTCAATATTACCGGACAGTTAAACGGAAACTGGGGAGGTTCAATTGCAGCACCGAAGCCTGAGGGAGTCACTGACGCAGGCGGATCTCCTGTCAATGTTACATATACGGTTGAAGAAGTCTTTGTAAGTCCCAACCAGATGATAAAGAAGGGCGATAATCTGGTAAGACTGTCTGCTTCCAATTTAGGAGACATAATGGAGAATCTGACAGACAGCATACAAAAAAAGCAGGAAGATATACAAAGAATAAATGAAGGCGTAAATTCCAAACTGGAATCATTAAGCAGGGACGTCAACAGGGAAATAACCAACGTTGATAATGTAAATCCAAGAGAAGGCATAGTTATTACCGCACCCATAAAAGGAAGGGTAACGGAGATGACACTAAGCGAAGGTGAGGAACTTAAGGGTTCAATTGCCAAGATAGTTGATGACAGCAAATTGAAAATTCCTTTTAAAGTTACACAGATAGAATATCCGAACATAAAAGTCGGAGATACGGTTCTGATTATGTTTATGAGAGGAGTAAATTTAGGAACTGAAGAGAAACCTAACATACAGTATTATCCTGCAGTAGACGGATATTGCAAAGGTACGATCACTTCGCTTAACTCAAACGCTGTTCCTAATTCCGATCAGATTTCTTATGTGCATAACGGCATGATCGAAGCTGTTAATCCGGGTCTGATACAACCGGGAATGAAAGCTATGCTCTACAGACAAAGCAACGGATCACCTGTTGAAGGTTTCAGATACGATTCTACAGTTAAGTCTTACACCAACGAGAAAAGCGTGGTTTACACTTCATCGCTGGAGAACATTGTAGCAACAGAGATACTTGTAAACAACAATGATTTTGTGGAAAAAGGACAGACATTAATCAGGATAGCCGGAAATGATGTTGAAAAATCAATTCAGACCAAAATTGACGAAATAAACGGCGAATACAAAAAAATAGAGGATATAAACAGAGAAATAGAAGCTATCTATAAAAAAATAGACAAGGTTTCTGAACTTACAAGCAAACTTATGGTAACTGCTCCGGCCGATGGAATGGTTTCATATGTGAATTATGAAGTGGGAGCTACTATTCAGGCATCTGATTCAAGCGACCAGTGGTCACTGCAGCTGATGGATATGTACAACACCAATGAAATGTATATCTATACTACCGTATCCGACCTTGACGTTCTTTATATAAGGCAGGATGCTCTCGTTGATGTAACGGTGGATGCTCTTCCCGGCGAAAAGTTTGAAGGCCAGGTAATGGGATTTGACCAGTATACCAACAGGGAAGGCAAGACAGTCTACAATGTGCAGATAAAAGTAGAAGGTAGAGAAGGCTTGAGACCAGGTATGAACACAAACTGTTTTGTTAACTCAGGAGAAGCCACGGATACGCTCCTGGTTCCTATAGAGGCTGTATTTGAAGAAAACGGAAAACAAAAAGTTGAAATATTAAATGAAGCGGAAGAAGCAGAAGCTGTAGAAATTGAAGTCGGCTTAATGAATGACATGTATGTTGAGGTTTTAAGCGGCTTAGAAGAGGGGCAGCTTGTGGTTACAGGAAGCACCAAGGATTTGATGCCGAGCCAGAGCGTTCCTGAGAATGATGCCCTGCTGCCGAGTGCAGATCAATCGGATACAGATCAATAAGGAGTGATGACAATGCAAGATAGAGGAAAAATTTCGTCTTTTTTCGTAAGATTGAAATTTTCGGCCATGATGGCATTCGACGGTATAACATCGAATTTGCTGAGGACATTTCTTACCGTGCTTGGTATTTCCATTGGGGTTGCGGCTGTTATAAGCCTTATGGGCATCGGAGAAGGAGCAAGAAGATCTATAGTTTCTCAATTTGAGAGTCTTGGTGAAAATGTAATAGTGATTAAATCAAATTCCGAAAATGTCAAATTTGAAGCTGATGAAGCCGAAGAAATACCTGAAAGGGTTACAGGGGTTGAATATGCGACACCTGTTGTTTATACCAAGGACACACCCATAAGGTGGAGAAGAGATGAAAGTAAAATGAATATTGTTGGTGTAAACCAGCATTATCCTGAAATAAAGGACCATCCTGTCATGACGGGCAACTTTTTTACTTCGCTTCATGTGAAGCAAAGGTCACCCGTTGCGGTTTTAGGTTACAATGTTGCCAACAATCTGCTGAACGGAAGAAGCCCGGTTGGTCAGACAATTAAAGTAGACGGCATAAATTACCGCATAGTTGGAGTACTTTCCGAAAAGGGAAAAGGAAAGGGCGAAGGAATTGACGATAAAATAGTGATACCATATACGTCCGCCATGAAGATTTCCGATACAAAAGAAATAGAGGAAATCTGGGCGAAATCCAACAATGCCGAAGATGCGGAACTTGCAATGGTTCAGCTTGGAAGAATCTATAAGCGTAAAGTCGGATTAGGAAATAATATTAGTCCCAATAACGAACAAGGAGGAGAAGGAGGAGAAGGAGAATCAGCCGGCGGTGAAGAAATGGGTGGAGCAGATGTAGCAATTGCTGAAGAGCCGGTTGAAGCCGCTGAAGAGCCTGCAACTCAGCCGGGAACTTCCGGCGACGAAGAAAATGTGTTTAAGAAAGGTGAAGAGCCGCTGACTATTACAAGCTTAAACAATCTGGTTAAAGAAGCTGACCAGGCAAACCGTATAATGACTGTATTGCTTGGAGGCATAGCGGCAGTGTCACTGCTGGTAGGCGGTATCGGAATCATGAACATAATGCTTGTTGCGGTTACCGAAAGAACAAGCGAAATAGGCGTAAGAAGGGCAATAGGAGCAAAAAAAGAAGACCTGTTGATTCAGTTCTTGCTTGAAGCTATTTATGTGAGCATAATAGGATGTGTCGTTGGACTTATTCTCGGCACATGGGCAGTTTACATTGTTTCCAACTACGGACTTGCAGCTGTGGTAAGTGTTGATTCGATAAAAATTGCGGTTTTTGTCGCTCTAACATCCGGATTGTTATTCGGTGTCTACCCGGCAATAAATGCATCAAGCCTGCCGCCTGTTGAAGCATTAAAAAGACAGTAACACAATAAAAGAGGTTTTGAATTTTCAAAACCTCTTTTAAATTTTGCAAATCTATTGTATAATTTAGTAAGAAACTTAAGCTCACAGCAGAGCAACACATAAAAAGGAAGGAAATCATGGTTTTTACTCAAGGGATAGAAGCTGAAACAATAATAAAATCTTTTTTAATTGTAATAGCACTTTTGATGTTCAGAAACTTTATAACTAACATTATTGTAAAATTAATACGAAGACTGACAAAAAAATATGATTTAAAAAATATTGCCATAATAATTGATTCAATAGAAAGACCACTTGTGAACTTTTTTACATATACTGCGGTTTACCTTGGGCTGATGGTTTTACCGCTCAGCACGAACATACATTTATTTGTAAACAGAGTGTACAGGACCTGTATCATTATAACAGCTACACAATGTCTTATTAGAATTGTCACGGCATATTCTGACTTTTTAAACAGCAATTATTTGCAGGACAGCGGAAAAATCGGAAAAAACCAAATGACAAAGACAGTATTTCCAATCTTGTCAAAATTAATTAAAGCAGTAATAATAATTATCGCAGTTGTTGCCATAGCAGTGGAGTTCAATTTCAGGCAATTAAGCAGCATACTTGCAGGACTGGGAATAGGAGGTGCAGCCCTTGCACTTGCATCACAGGATTTGATAAAGAATTTTTTCGGAGGATTTGTTATTCTTACCGACAAATCTTTCAATGTAGGTGACTGGATAAAGGTGGATTCGTTTGAAGGCGCGGTTGAAGAGCTGGGGCTCAGAAGCACTAAAATAAGAACGATTGAAAAGGAATTAGTCATTGTTCCGAATTCGAGATTTGCCGACAGAGAGGTTGTTAACTACAGCATAAGAGAGAACAGAAGGGTGAACTTTACGTTGGGAGCTGTCTATGGAACAGATCCGGAAAGACTGAAATCTGCCATGGAAAAAATTAAGAGTATGCTTGACAGCCACCGTATGATTCAAGAAGAATCTACACTTGTGAAGTTTTCAGATTTCGGGCAGAGTTCACTGGAAATAGTGGTTCAGTATTTTACCAAGACAAGTGCCTACAATGAATACATGGATATTAAAAATGATGTTAACTTCAAAATAATGAATATCTTTAAAGAAGAAGGCATTGAATTTGCTTTTCCAAGCATGAGTATTTACATGAACAAATAAAATTGTAATATTGAATATTTAATAGAAAAGTTTGGTAAAATAGCAGTAGAGGAGATTAAGTTATGGAATTTAATTTAAATGTTGGATTAAAAAATAAAGAAGAAAAAACAGTTACGATGAATGATACGGCAAAAGTTTTCGGAAGCGGTGCTGCAGAAGTGTTTGCTACGCCACTTATGATAGGCCTCATGGAAACAGCATCAATGAATGCCGTAAAAGAATTGCTGCCTGAAGGCTTTTCCACAGTGGGCATAAGTGTGAATGTTAGGCACATAAGTGCGACGGCTGTCGGGAAAAAGGTGTGGGCTGAAGCTNNGAAATTGACAGAAAAAGACTTGTTTTTAAAGTGGATGCCTACGATGAGGACAAAAAAATCGGCGAAGGCACTCACGAAAGATTTATAGTTGATGAAAAGAAATTTATGGACAAATTAAATTAATTTCATAAATTTGTTTACTTTAAGCATTTTTTTTAGTAAAATCAAAAAAAGTTCGACATAAGTCAAGGCGTAAGATAAGAAGTGAAACAGTAAGGAGATGTATCATGAAATGCCCAAAATGTAATTATTCAGAAAGTAAGGTTGTTGATACCAGGCCTACCGACGACGGCTTTAAAATCAGACGTCGCAGGGAATGCATGGAATGCGGGTATCGTTTTACAACATATGAAAAAATAGAAGAAACACAAATTGTTGTTATTAAAAGAGACGGAACCAGGCAGGGATACAACAGGGATAAAATTATCAACGGTCTCATAAGGGCATGCGACAAACGCTCCGTAAGTCTTGAACAGATAGAGGACATTGCAGATAAAGTTGAAAAACAGCTTTTAAATACATTCCAGAATGAAGTGTCCACAGAAGTCATCGGTGAATTGGTCATGAATGAGCTTCAGAGCGTAGATGATGTCGCATATGTGAGATTTGCTTCTGTTTACAGGAAGTTTAAAGATATAAACACATTTATGAATGAGCTTAAAAAAATACTCGACGAGAAAAAAAAATAAGTTAAGGAGCATAGTATGTATATTAATTATGATGTGCTTAATATTACAAACGGTAACACTAAAAAAATTGATACTGAATTCGGAAGGATGCAGATAGAAAAAATCGAAGCGGGGAAGTTAAAGCTTTCAACAGGCAGAATAATCGCAACCGATCCTATTTTAATGTATGACGACGAAGGCTTTTCGGAGCATGTCAAATCAGGCACATATGCCGTGAATATATACGTGGGAAAGACTGAAAACAGAAAAAAACAAAGTGTTGCGGCAGAAGTAAGATTTAATGACAATGAGCCTGTAAAATGGGAGATGGCTTTGTTTAAAGGCGAATCGGCAAGAGGATTTGCTCATGATGAATTTATAGGCTATGAGGTTGAAAACGGTCTTGGCTGCTTCATGGATGAATCTGTCATGGAAATTTTAGATGTAATGGATGAAAAAGAACTCGACAAATACGAAAAATCCATAAGGGATGCCGTGCGAGAAAACGAATATTCCTGTGCTGAAATAATCATAGACAAGAAAACAAACTGCAATATTGTAACTTTTGCAAGCGGCTGGAACGAAGGAACATTTCCAAGCTATTACGGCTTTGATAAAAATCACAAGCTCGCAAGGCTTGTTACTGATTTTATGGTTATTGAGAAGTAAGCTCAACTCCAAATCAGATATTTGAGTTGAGCGTTTAACCTGAGCAATGCGAAGGATCTCATATGGAAATGAGATATTCTTCACTGCGTTCAGAATGGCTGTGTCATTCTTACCACAGCTTTTTTTTCTTGAAAATCCATAAACAGAATGCTAACACCGACAGACTCAGAATAATCACATACACATATCCGTATTTCCAGTGAAATTCGGGGATGGAGTAGAAATTCATTCCGTACCAGCCGACAATTAGTGTCAGAGGAGAAAAAATTGCTGTTAATACTGTGAACAGCTTCATAATGTTATTAAGATTAATGTCCAGCTGAGCTTGGTACGATTCTCTTATTTGTGTGACATAATCGCGCAGATTGCCGACCTTTCTGTTAAGCCTTTCTATTCGGTTGAATAAAATCACAAAATATCCTATTGACTGTACGTCCAGAACTTCATTTTCATTTTCTGTTATATCTTCAACAATATCAAGGAGAGGTTCATAGTGTTTTTTCAAGAACAGAAGCTTGTTTTTTAAAAGTACGATGTCTTTGGTGTAATCCTTTGTCTTTCCTTTCAGGACATCTTCTTCAACGCCGGAAATTTCAGANNAATCCTTAACTGTCATTTTATCAATTAAGTTATAGAGAATTTTTTCTGTACTTAGTCCAAGAGAGCCTTTGCTGTATATGTCATCCTGGATTTCATCAAATATGTCCAGCGGTTTTTTTGAAACAAAAATCAGGCAATTCTTTGTTATGTAAAAATTCAGTTCGGTTACCGAAAAAAAGCTGTTTTTAGGTCCGATTATATTTAATATTCCAAAACTATAATTTTCATACACATCGAGTTTAGGGGCATCCTCGTTATGCATGCAGTCATAAAGCGTCTGATAGCTGAAATGAAATACTGCATTTTTCTCCTCGAGCTCAGCAGGAGTCATCGTAATCCAGTACTTGTTTTTGTCATCATGTGAGAATTCTTCAAAGCCGGATTCAATCAGGCTGTCCTGAGAAATTTTATATATTAACATAGTTCACCTCAAATTATTACATTACAATGCAAGCCGTTTCGGCATGCTTAACACCGATAATAAATACAACCGGACAAAGACAGCAGACTTTGTTTTACAGCGGTATTTATTATTATCAAAAATGAAACCATTATATACATATTTTAGCAGTTTTATTTGAAATAACAAGTGTTCATTATGTATTGCTGGTACTTGATAAAAATTATGGAGAAATAAGAAGAAAAAAGCAAATAAAATAAATATACAATCTTGAAATAATCTTGAATAGATGATAAAATGAATAGTCTATAAAATGAAAAAAAGGATTATCATGAGAAAAAAAATTAACAAATATGACATTGCTTTGATTTTAGTTATTATTGCGGTAAGTGTTTTGGTTTTGATTTACGGAAGCATGAATACTGTGGAAAAGGGAAAAAAGATTGCATATGTATACTCAGACAACCGGTTGGTGGGAGAATACACATTGACCGAAGGCTATAAGAAGGAGTTTAAAGTCGAAGGTGGTTCGGGTCATAATACGGTGCACATAGAAGACGGAAAAATCTGGATACAAGAAGCGACATGTCCGGACAAAATATGCCTGCACCAGGGAAAAATCAGCAAAGACGGTGAACTTATTGTTTGCCTTCCCAACAAGTTAATGATAACAATCGAAGACAATGAAGAAAAAGAAGATGAATTAGACGTTATAGTAAAATAGCATACAGAAAGTGAAAATTATGAACAAACTACAAAGATATATTTTTTTATCACTGCTTACTGCAGGAGCCTTAATTTTAAGTATTATAGAAGGAATGATCCCTCTGCCGTTCGTTGCTCCGGGCGCAAAGCTTGGATTATCAAATATTGTAACATTGTCCGTCATAGTTGTGTTCGGATTTAAGGATGCTTTGCTGGTTGTAATAATGAGATGTATTCTTTTAATGCTTGTTGCAACAAATCCGGTAACATTCATTTACAGTATTGTAAGCGGAATCATGAGTACAATTGTAATGAGCGCAGGATGCAAATACAGTAAAAAGTTGAGTTTAATAGGAATAAGTGTTTTGGGAGCCATGACGCACAATGCTTCTCAGATAACTGTTGCGGCAATATTGTTTGAAACTTTCAACCTTTATTACTATTTGCCGGTGCTGTCGTTTGTGAGCATATTTACAGGCTGCTTTGTGGGATATACATCTATTTTTATAACAGACAATTTAAACAGGACTATGTTAAAACTTAAGAGAGAGGTTTAATATGAGGAAAGGTGGAAATTCCGTTTATTTAATTCTGCTTTTGCTGACTTCGGTCATAATCGGGACAATTCTCGGAAAAGCGCTCTCCGGATATTTTCCGATATTAAATTACGGAGAATCAATAGGTTTCGGACCTGCCACACTGGATTTAAGCATATTTTCTGTGACATTTGGATTCAGTGCAAGTCTGACTGTTGCAGGAATTATAGGCTTATTAATTGCAATTATAGCCTATAAGAAATTGTAAGGATGTATTATGAAAAATATAATTTTGGCGTCAAAATCTCCCAGACGTATAGAAATGTTAGGGAAATATATAAAGGATATAATAGTCTGTCCGCCTGATATAGCTGAAACAATCAACGAAAACGATCTGCCTCGCACAGCTGTTATGAAAATTGCTTTGACAAAAGCTTTGACAGTTCTCGGCACATACAAGTACAAGGGAATCATTGTTGCTGCGGACACGGTTGTTTATCTTGATAAAATAATGGGAAAACCCAAAGATTACAATGAAGGATTTGAAATGCTGAAATCACTTTCAGGAAAAACCCACAGTGTTTTTACCGGCATATGCATCATAGATAATGAAGATGGCAGGAAAGTGATTGATTATGAAGAAACTGTCGTTGAATTCAATGAACTCTCCGATGATTTCATAAGAAGATATTTAGAAATCGGTGAATACAGAGATAAGGCAGGCGCATACGGCATATCGGGCTGCGGAGAACTTCTGGTAAAAGGGATTCACGGCTGCTATAATAATGTTAAGGGACTGCCGCTGACAAAACTGAATAATTTATTGACAAAACATTTTACTCAAAATTTGCTTTAGACATGTTGGTCTTATTAAATATTGCATATTGGAGGATAAAATGGACAATACTAATTATACCATAAAATCAATACCTGAGGATGACAGACCTCAGGAAAAGTTGCTTAAAAATGGAGCGGGATATTTGTCTAACTCAGAATTAATTGCAGTAATTTTAAGGACCGGAAGCAAAAAAGAAAATGTTGTAATGCTGGCACAGCGAATATTGAATGATGACGGAAAAGGTCTCAGAAATATAGCAGAAGGAACAGTTGAACAGTTCAAGTCATTCAAGGGCATAAACGATGTGAAAGCGGCGCAGCTGGTTGCTGTGGCAGAGCTCAGCAAGAGAATCAGCCCATTAAAAATTGAAAAAATAAAAATTTCTTCACCGAACGACGCAGCAGTTGTCATGATGGAAGAAATGCGCTATTACAAAAAAGAATATTTTAAAATTATTCTCTTAGATACTAAAAACAACATAAAAAAGGTTTCTGAAATTTCTGTTGGGAGCCTGAACTCATCCATTGTTCACCCAAGAGAAGTATTTTCCGAAGCTGTTGTTAATTCAGCCTCTTCTATAATTCTTGTACATAATCACCCAAGCGGAGAATCCGAACCCAGCCACGAAGACATTGCTTTGACAAACAGACTTGATGAATGCGGGAAAATATTAGGAATAAAAGTACTGGACCATATAATAATAGGTGATGGAGTGTTTTACAGCTTTAAAGAGGAAGGGCTACTATAAGGACTATGAAAGGAAATAAATATGGGATTCTTTGATTTATTTACACAAAAGATAGGAATTGATTTAGGAACATCAAACACACTGGTTTATGTTAGCAATAAAGGAATAATTGTAAATGAGCCATCGGTGGTGGCTATAAATGTAAATACGAATGAGGTTTGTGCCGTAGGCGGGTCTGCTAAGGCGATGCTTGACAGGACACCAAAGGCCATAAGTGCCATAAGGCCTTTGCAAAACGGTGTTATTGCGGATTTTGAAATTACAAGGGCGATGATTAAATATTTCATAGGCAAGGCATTGAACGGAAGAAGATTTATAAAATCAAATGTGGTTATATGTGTTCCCGTAGGCGTTACGTCCATTGAGAGAAGGGCTGTTGAAGAGGTTGCATATGATGCCGGAGCANNTGGCTGCGGCAATCGGAGCAAATCTGAATGTTGATGAGCCTGTGGGAAACATGATAATTGATATCGGCGGAGGAACAACTGAAATCGCCGTTATTTCACTTGGTGGAATAGTTGTCTCGGATTCTCTTCGAATAGCCGGCGATGACATGGATGTTGATATTAAGGATTACGTGAAGCTCAAATATAAAATGGAAATCGGTCTTGTAACTGCCGAAAAGATTAAAATGGAAATCGGCAATGCCAGCAAAAAATTTTACAGCATGAATCATTATGATGAAAATGAAGACAGCGAAGAAAAAGTTAGACAGGAATTGCCGCAGGAGATGGGAATCAGAGGCAGAGACATTGTGTCTGGACTTCCGCTGAACATTACCATAACCAGCGATGAAATAAGAGAAGCACTGAATGAAACTGTTAATAATATTGTAAATGCAATTAAAAGAGTTTTGGAAAAAACGCCTCCAGAACTGTCTTCCGACATTTATTCCAACGGAATTTATCTGACAGGCGGCGGAGCTTTGCTTAAGGGTCTCGATCTGTATATTGAAAAAGAAACGGGGCTAAAAGTGTTTATAGCTGATAACCCGTTAAACAGCGTTGCTTTGGGAGCAGGCAAAATATGTGAAACTTTATAGTGGTGGATAAATGAATTTTTTAACGAAGTATTTTAAAAGAATAGTATTTTTGCTTACAATTTTTATACTTATTATATTGATAGGTCTGTCTTCTATTGGAAGGATTGACGGAACTAACCTCGGATTTTTTGGAAGCGTGATTGCAGGCTTCCAAAAAATTGCATTCAATACTGGACAGACATTGACGAATTCATTTTATTCAGTACAGGATATAGTAAGGATGCGTGAAGAAAACAACATGCTTACGGATACGGTTCATGAACTTCAGGAACAGGTTAGAATATTAGAAAACATTGTAAACAAATCAGATGCACTGGAAACAGAATATGAGATGAAGAAAAACCTTGCATACGACCATGTAGTTGGACAAGTGATTGCGCTTGACGATTCAAACTGGTTCAGCAGGTTGACTATCGATCAAGGCGAAAAAGACGGCTTAAAGAAAAACGACATTGTAATCAGTGCCGTTGAGACCGAAAAAGGAGTCGTGCAGATAGGCCTCGTAGGGATCGTGACAGAAACTTCGTCCAACTGGGCAAAAGTTATTACAATACTTGATGNNGGCAGCATTGACGGCACGGTGACAGGGTATTTTTTTAACAGCAAGGCGGAAGCAACAAATGGAGACTCACTGGTTACATCAGGCATAGGAGGAATTTATATTCCTGATATTTACATAGGTAATGTCAAAGAGGTTGTGCCTACAACAGATGTATCTACTCAGAGGATTGTGGTGGAACCTTCGGTTGAATTCACAAAGCTCAGCAGGGTGTATGTCCTGAAGGTTGACAGATGATAAGGTATGAAAGGTAGTAATTAAATGAAAAAATTTAGTTTAATGGCTGCTGTTATTGTTGTAAGTTTTATTATTCAGACATCCCTGTTTAATTTTTTTAATATATTCGGGACACTTCCAAATCTTTCATTAATTTTGCTGGTTATTTTTGCAATGATGACAGATGGAATAACAGGCGGCATACTCGGTATCATAACAGGCGTAATGTATGACGCTATGATTTATGATGTGTTTGGTGTGTATACGCTGGCTTATTTTTTTATAGGTTCGGTAATAGGAACTTTCAATGATGATATGCTGAGGGAAAATTATGCTTCATATATAACTGTTACCGCAGTTTCAACTGTCGTTATGCATCTCCTCATATATCTGATCTTGTTTTTCTTAAGATACAGAGTTGAAAATGCAGGCGGCATTATCAGCAATATTCTTGTTGAGACAGTATTTAATACGGTGCTTGTTATTTTTGTGAATAAGCTTGTAATTAAAATATTTAATAAATTTAATGTTAAATAGCTGCAGAGGTGAGTTTATTGAGTTTACAAAAGTTTTTTAAAAACAGATACAATATTTTATATATGGTCATGGTTATAATGCTCTGCGTTCTTGGTTTCAGGATGGCTGTTCTCACCATAGTTGAAGGCGAGGAATACAGGGCGGATGCAGATATAAAGAAGATAAAAGATATTCCGGTCAAGGCTCCCAGAGGGAAAATTCTCGACAGGAACGGAGTTATTCTGGCTGACAATGTGTCAAGTTTTACATTACAAATGTATACTGACGAAATTGAGCCTAAAAAATTCAATGAGATATCACATATTTTATCCGAAATACTTGATGAAAACGGAGAAAGGCCTATTGATGAATTTCCAATAGAGCTTTATACATTTGACTATATTGATGAAAGCGCGGAAAAGGCGTATAAAATACCTGAAAGTCAGAATGTTTCCGCCGATGCGGGCGACAAAATTTCCTATGTGTCGGCAGAAGAAAAAGTAATTCAGATGGTAAAAGACAACATAAATGAATGGTTAAACACAAATATCTCAATATACGGTGGAACATTTAACCCCAAAAAAAGGGTTCTTGACACAATTTCAAGAGACATTGAACTGCCGATAAAATTAGAAAATGACCAGTTTGTATTTTCTGCTTTGAGCGATGAGAAAAAGACAGAAGATGAAACCGGTGATGCTGATGCAGAAGCAGAGGCACAGAAGCAGAATGTACAGCAATCAAAAGAGGATATGGATATAACCGAAAACGCAGAAGAAGACCCCATAAAAACATGGATGCGTGAGAACGAATTGAATGAAAATCTGAGTCCTGACCAGGTAATAGGACAGCTTCTGGTTAAAAACAGCAAGTATCTTTCGAGTTTGTTTTCTAATGCCAAAATCAGAAAGCTTTCTTATGATTTCATAGTTTCAAAAGGTCTTGATTCAAATATTAAGCTGGTTGAATATTCTTTCGTGCAGGATGAATATTATAAAAATATCAAAAGAAGCTTAAATGTAAACCATGAGGAAATAACTCCGACAACATCCGCCAAGGATGATTTTGTGCTGTTAACAATGAAATATTCGCTTGACAGTCTGCTTCAGACTGTTTATGAATCTGAAACCGGAAAAGTGATGCCCGGTTCGGTCCTGGTTGACAGATTAAAGGAAATATATCCGGACCTGCCTGTCAGATTTGTTGAAAACGGTGGAACCGGTTCATTTGAATATACGGATGAAGAGGTAAAAAGCAAATACTTAAATCAGCACAACATGGAACAGAATACCGGAGCATATGATTTTGTAAAGCAGCTGTCGTTTAAAAATTTCGATGTGCTTCAGAATTTAATAACGGACGACAGCATTAAATATTATGCTCAGATAGAGCTGTTAAAACATGAAAATCCGTCTATTTCAATCGGAACATGGGAGTATTCCCCAATTCGTGACAAGAAAATCTGGATTGAGAAAAATGTAAAGACAGAGGTCGAAGAAGACANNTCAGGGAAGAATTGAAGATAGGTCCAGAAATAAATGACTACGATATGAGAAATATGATGGTTATTCGTGAGAGATACAATAAAACCAGCTACTTGTCATATCATCCGGTTGATATTTGCTACAGCATATCCGAAAAGTCTGTGGCTATGATTTCTGAACGTGCGCATGAGCTTAACGGCATCAATGTCGAGATAGAGCCTCTGAGATTCTATCCTCAAAATGAAACTGCGGCACATGCGATAGGCTATCTTGGCAAGATCGCTCAGGATTATGAGGTGCAGGAATATGTCACCGAAAAAGGTTACAGCCCTGACGATATAATAGGCAAGACAGGATTAGAAGAAAAATTCGAAGATTACCTGAAGGGAGAAAAAGGAAAGAAGACTGTTGAAGTCAACAATATGGGAAGAACCATACGCTCTGTTTCAAGCCAGGCTCCTGTTCCGGGAGATGACCTGTATGTCACAATAGATTCAAGGCTTCAGAAAAAAGCGGAAGAATCTTTGAAAAAAGGGCTGGAACAAATACAGGTAGGAGGAAAGTTTGAGAGCGAATGGGGCGATTTCGTATTTAAGGACAGGTACGAAAATGCCAAATCGGGAGCATTGGTTGCACTGGATGTGAAGACGGGTGAAGTTCTTGCGATGGCTAACTATCCTTCCTACGATTTAAATATGTTTGCTACGGGTATATCTCAGGAAGATTGGAACAGCCTGCTTAGTGATTCAAAAAATCCACTGGCTCCAAGGCCGTTGTACAATATAGCAATGCTTTCTGCAATACAGCCCGGTTCTACATTTAAGATGATTACGTCGCTGGCTGCTTTGGAAAAAGGCGTCAATCCAAATACTACCGTATACTGCGCAGGTACAATGAAGGTTGGTGACAGGAATTTCAGCTGCTGGATTTACAATATGTTTGGCGGTGCTCACGGCAGCCAGAACATGTATGATGCAATAATGAATTCATGCAACTTTTATTTTTACACTACCATGCTTGGAGAAAATCTTGCTACTCATCAGAATCATTCTGTAAAGGTCAGTGCGGAAGATGTTATAGAAATGGCTTCAAAATTCGGGCTTGACTCAAAGACCGGAATTGAAATAGATATTCCTCAGGAGGCTTCGGGCGGAGTTCCAAGCATTGAGGGTAAAAAAAATGAAATAAGAGTATATTTAAGAATGTTCCTTGAAGCTAATATAGAAAGATATCTGGAAGACGGGTATACAATTGATGCGGGAATGAAAAACGAAATAATCGAGGAAATAGTCAGCTGGATTGACCGTGATGACCCCATGACAAGGGGAGACGTTTATGAGGGGCTGAAGTCTCTAAGACTGAATCCTGATAAAGTAAATGATTACAATGTTCCGCTTGCTGATTTAATTAAATACTCCTATCTGAATCAGGCTTTCTGGAATGTGGGAGATAATTTAAACATAAGCATCGGACAGGGAAATAACGCCTATACTGNNAAATTACACCGCCATAATAGCAAACGGAGGCTACAGGCACAACGTAAGCATAATTAAAGAAATAAAGGCCTATGACGGCAATGCGTCGGGCTATGAGCCGCTGAGAGGATCAGAAAGAATCGGATTATCCGATTATAAATATTTAGATGTGGTAAAAGAGGGCATGAGACTTGTATCATTAGATGACAGTGCAAGACCGTATTCTAAATTCCCCGTGGAAGTTGGAAGCAAGACGGGTACCGCTCAGAATCAGGGCACAAATCCCGATACAGGCAAGCCCTACGATGACTTTTCGTGGTATGTTGCGTTTGCTCCGTATGATGACCCTCAAATTGCTGTTGCCTGCCTGCTGTTTGAAGGAGGTTCGGGACGTTATCCTACTCCGATAGTAAGAGAAGTGATCGGAGAATATTTGAAATTATACAATGTGCAATAAAAATCAGCGTAAGCATGGATGTGCGATGGAGAAAGTCTTACGGCATGCGGTAAAACACTGCAGACTGCTCAGTAAGTGTTGAAAAGGAGATATTTATGGGAAATGTAGTACTGGTAGGATCACAAAAAAGCGGCATCGGAAAGACGATTGTCTGCATAAAAACAGGAATAACTTTGTCCGAAGGCGGTAAAAAAGTTCTGCTTATGGACTTATCAGCCGGTAAAAAGAAAATTTCGGAATATTTAAATGTCAATGAAGACATTATTTATGATATAAGGGATGTAATGGATGCAACATGCTCGTTGGAGCAGGCTGCAATTGTAATAAGCGACAAATTATCGCTGCTTCCGTGTCCGAGAATTGCCGGTAAATTAAATGATATAAAAATTGAAGCATTTACAAAATTGGTCAATGATGCAAAAGATGTATACGATATAGTTATTGCAGACATTGACAAAGTAGCTCTGAGTTACATTGATTTTGACTTAGTCAGTCATGTGATTTCGGTTAACAACAATGATTTTTCATGCATTAAGGAATTTAACGGAGATAAGAAAATAGCTCAAAAATTTGGTGTTGACAGCATTCTTGCCGTATTGAACAGATATAACAGGAAAAATGCAAGAAAAGGCACAATGATGAAATTGAAAGATATTCAAAAAATGACTGAAATGGCTATGGACGTGATCATAGATGAAAACAGTAAATACTCAGAGACAGGGTATGACTTTTTGTTTGCAAAAGAAGAAAATTCCTTTAATAAGGCGGTTAATACCATTTCTGCTAAATTATCTGAAGAAGTTCAGCCGGTTCAGGCGGCATATTAACGGAATTGTTATAAGTACAGCAATTGTCATTCAAACCACAGACAAGATTCTTGTCTGTGGTTTGAATGACAATTTTTTTTTATTTAGTAATAAAGCTTGTAACATTTTAATAAAATATAGTGAAGGGGTGGGTGAAATGAATAAAATAACAAAAAAAAGAATCAATATAAGAAGAAAAGATCAGCTTAACAGAAAATTAGCATTGCAGGTTATATTCAGCATCGTCCTGGTGGCGGCTGTTATAGTTACTAAACAGTTGGATTCCGATTTATCAAGACGGTTTTTAAATACGGCAGATGAAAAAATGAGCGAGAGCATAGAACCAAAGGAAGCGGGGAATTCAATCCGCGGTTTTATGTCAGGCGTAAAAGATAAAGTATTGTCCTTGTCCGGAAATAAAGCCGAATATGCAGCTCCTGTCAACGGAAAAATATATCAGGATTATGGTTTAAATAAAAGCGGTGACACTTCCTTTTACAATCACGGTCTGGATATAAAGTCAAACACTCAGTCGGTTAGGTCAATTTCAGACGGGAAGGTTACGCAGGTAGGCAATAATGAAAAGCTATCAAATTATGTGGTTGTTGAAAAAGACGGCAAAACAATAATTTATGGCAAAATAAATGAAGCACTTGTTGGTGAAGGAGACAAGATTTCAAAGGGAGATATCATAGGAGCTCTTAACGAGGAGAATATGCTTCTGCATATAGAGGTATGGGAAGACGGTGAATCCGTAAATCCATCCAAGCTGTTTGACATGAATGAATAATATGTAATGTTCATTTTAATTGCATTGGCAGCTCATGAGACCGCACATTTAATTTCTGCCGTGATTTTAAATATTAAATTCGACAAGGTCAAAATTACCTTGTTCGGATTTAACCTGAATGCTGATTTAGAAAGTATTGCTTTTATCAAAAAAATATTATTGTTTTTGTCAGGCCCTGCCTGCAACATATGCTTGTATATTATATTCAGAAATACTATTTACAATGACTTTGCGGATATAAATATGTTTCTGGCAATCGTCAATATGATTCCAATAGTGCCATTGGACGGCGGAAATATCTGCAAATCAGTGTTGGAACTGTTTCTTGGCTCGAAGGCGGTATGCAGGTACATGATAATGACAAATACATTTTTTATTGTTTGTTTTTTGGTAATTATACACATGTGTAAGAATTACCTTTATTTTATACTGATTTTAATGGGACTTAGGGGAATACTGGAAGAAAACAGAACTCTGATTGAAAAAAGCATCAGAAGAAATTATAATTTAATAAAATTAAAAAAATAACATAAAATGTAAGATTAATTAATTTATAAAAAAAACAAAAAACTATTTGAAAAATTCAAATAATCATGTATAATATAAGTACATTTGTAAATGAGAATTTATAAATGCCTCTTAAATTTTTTGCCTCAAGCCGTAGGAAACTACGGCTTGCCCTTATTATGTGGCAATCATAATTGAAAAAATAACAACTAATATACAAAATATAAATATCAGAGCAAATATATTTTGTTTTATGAAGCCATATATTTTGTACAACATATAATTCCCCCTTAAACAGTATATGTGGAAACAACAATTAATTGATAATTAATTAAATCATGAACAGAATTGTGTAAAACCGCATAAACTGAAATAGAAAAGTAGCTATAAAATGGAGGGGTATAATGCCTACAGTATATTTAAGTCCATCCACTCAAGAATACAATCCATATGTTACAAGTGCTGGAACCGAAGAGTATTTCATGAATTTAATAGCTGATGCAATGATTCCGTATCTTCAGCAATTTGGAATAAATTATTACAGGAACACTCCCGAAATGACTGCGGGTTCTTCGCTGAGGGACTCAAACTCTAAAAATGTTGATTTTCATTTAGCGATTCATTCAAATGCATCGGGTCCCGGACAGGAAGGAAGGAACAGGGGGGTAATAGTATTTTATTATCCGAGAAGCGCAAACGGGCAGAGAATGGCAGACATAATGGTGCAGAACTTCAGGGAAATATATCCTTTGCCGGATCTGGTGAGGGCGGTTCCTACAACGAGCCTGGGAGAAGTGGCAAGGACAACTGCACCGGCGGTATTAATAGAAGTTGCCTACCATGACAATGTGGAGGATGCGGAATGGATTCAAAACAACATTGGCNNAACAGGCCGTACGGGAAGAGTAAATTTGACAAGCGGTTATCTAAACATCAGAAACGGTCCGGCTACGACTGCACCTATTATAGGAATGGCGCCAAACGGCGCATCGGTAAATATCATTGAACAGGTTGGAGACTGGTACAGAATTAACTACGACGGAATTGACGGCTATGTAAGCGGACAATATATAAACGTTCAATAAATAAGTCAGAGAGCAAATTTTGCTCTCTGATCTTGCTTTGTGTGATCATATGGATTTTTGATAAATAAAAATCAGAAGTCAGTCAATTGGACATTCGGAGAGTACCCATGGCAATTCAATATTCGTAATGGCAAGAATAAAATACGGTTTCTCCATTCCCGTGTTTTTATAGATAGGAGCATCAGTATCGTAACGGTAAAGAGTGATAACAGTATCATTTTCGTAAAATTCAAGCTTGTCTTCCTGCAAATCGCCTTTTACCGAGTAGTAGCTTTCATATCGGCGCTTGTCCTTCGCATCATTCCAATAACATTCAATGATATTCAGCGGGCGCTCTGCCTGAATGCCGAAATCTTGAAGAATTTTAATAATTTCAGGATAGGCAGCTGCGAAAGCCTCGTGATAATTACGGCAGTATAAGCAGTCGCACGGCTCATTATACTTATCTGCATATGAAGCCGTTGCCTCTAAATCAATTGTATATTTCATTATTTCCTCCGCTAAATTAAAATTAGAATCAGATATGTATTTGAAAATCGCCAAAATCAAAAATCCCGTTTCCTTGTTTCAGCTTACCTTCATTTGATAAATTTTTAAATCCGGCTTCAATTTCACATGCCATATCTACCGGAATATGTAACTGATGATGTGCAGGTAAAATTTTATTGACTGTTAACAAATTTACCTTTTCCAAAGAATGCAAAAATAACTGCGGGTTTGTAGTGGGGTAAAAAGCATCCAGACATCCTTTGTATATTAAATCGCCGGAATAAAGATAATTCCTGTCAGCTTCATAAAAACAACAGTGACCGGGAGAATGTCCTGGTGTATGAACAACATTTAACTGTCTGTTTCCTAAGTTGATCAAATCCCCATCCTGCAATATCCTTGATGGCATACCTTGAAAAACACGATATCTGTTGATATCAAAATCTTCAGGAAAGGCACAAGGTCTTAGCATAAGATTATATTTTACTGCCTGCAAGGGGAGAGGAAATTTACCGGACAGCCATTCCTTTTCATTTTCAAAAACCGCAATATTATCAAAATATTTATGCCCTCCGATATGATCCCAATGGACATGAGTAGTGACAACAAATACGGGAAGCGTTGACAATCTATCCACTACATTTTTGATATTTGCAACGCCTAATCCTGTATCGATTAAAACAGCACATTTATTTCCGCATAATAAATAACAGTGCGTTTCTTCCCAATGTTTATACTCACTGATAGCAAATGTATCAGCATCTATTTTTTCAACTGTAAACCAATCTGCCATTTTTTCATCTTCCTTCAATTTTTTTATAAGTATAATAAAATGTCGACTGAAGAATGCAGTTTTTTCAGTCGATATTTTAAGTCAATATGTCATAACAGGTAACAGAGTCAATAAACTTCGTAGGATGTGCGAATAGAGATTTTTAAAACCCATAATTTCCTTCGATAAAAATAACCTTGATCCTGTTTTTTTGAAATTGTCCCGTAATTAGTACAAAGTCATTGCAAATACGGTTTTTGTGATGACAATCAATGCATTTATTTAGTTTGGTACAAGGAGTATCTTTGTCGAGGCGTTTTGCATCCAAGGGCGCCGCAATTTGTCGTGTGCGCATAATGGCCTCTTCAACCGAGTTTACAATCTTGTTGGTTCCGGCAACAACGATTACCTGATTTGGCCCGTATATAACAGGAGCAATTCGACTGCCGTTACCATCGATGTTAAACAGTTTTCCGTCAATTGTCACAGCATTGACACCTGTTAAAAAACTATCTGCCCGAAAATTTTGAAGATATATTTCTCTTTTCTCATCATGAGTCAATCCGGGTTTATACTTATCTAAGAATCGATAATTGCTGCATCGCATCATATTTAATATGCCTGTTTGCTCAAGAGTTGCCGAATCTCCGCATCCAACAGTTTCACCTGTCTGAATCAAAGATTTAATAACTTCATGCAGTTCTTCAACCGAATTTACATAATATCCGGCCACGTTGTTTCGATTTAGATTCAGAATTGTTTTTTTAACAATATCGTTCATTAATTTCTCTCTCCATAATATATCAATAATATAAATTGAGTATAACATAAAATGAAAGTGAATGAAAAGGCAAAACATTGAATCATTTTTTTGTTAAATTGCCGATGATTATAAAGTGCATTCTAATTGGCAGTCATACGGTTCTTTTTCTACATGATAAGGATTGTATTCTTGAGCTTCGACACATCCCATTGCATGATAAAAGGCCTGACTTTCTACAGCAGAATGAGCCGATATATATAATTTTTCAGCACCATGTTCCTTTGCCCAAGCCTTTGCCAGTTGGAATAACCTTTTTCCAATCCCTTTTCCGCGCATATCCTCAGAAACGTGCATGTTGGACAGGTCAAGATATTCCATGTTCATGCCAAATAAAGTCGATTCTATAGAAGCAAATCCTTTCAACATCGGTATATCTTATACGAGGTTGCCAAATTGACTGTGCNNTGCCGTTCCGCCACAACCGCAAACTGCCTTATTATTATATGACATTGGGAAGATTTTGTAAAGAGAAATTTTATATGAAATTTATGGAATATTAAGACAGGGACGTAAATAATATATAAATTAAGCATTTAATTATTCTTGTAATATTTTCCTGCATGTATTATAATTATAATAATATATATGCGAGGTGCGGCATGCAGGGAGCGATTTTAAGAGCTTTTACTTGTGAAGGCAGAGGCGGAAACGGAGCCGGCGTAATTCTGCTTGACGAACAGATTGCGAGCGGCGAAAAGCAGAGGCTTGCAGCTGAAATAGGATTATCAGAGACAGCATTTGTGTTACAGAAGGACGAAGAAAATTTCGATGTAAGTTTTTTCACTCCTGTTTGTGAGGTCGATTTATGCGGCCATGCCACAATTGCTGCTTTTTATTATCTGGGATTGACAGGTGTAATCAAAGGTTCAAATGAAATAAAAAAGGTGTACCAGCATGCGAAAGCAGGAAGGCTTGGAATTGAAATAACTTTTAATGATAATGCGGAATACGTTTTGATGCAGCAGAAGAAGCCGCGTTATTATGGTGAATTAGCAGGACGTGATCTGAAAAAAATTGCTGATTCTTTAAACATGTCTGAAAATAATATCGGTCTGGATAATGTTAAGATTTTTCCGACCGTTGTGTCTACCGGTTTAAAAGATATTATGGTTCCGGTAAAATCAAGGGAAATATTAAACCGCTTAAGTGTTGATTTAGCTGGGATAACCGATGTATCGGCTGAAAAGGATGTTGTGGGTTACCATGTGTATACCGTTGAAGGCGGAGAGATATATGCAAGAAATTTTGCCCCAAGGGTAGGAATAGACGAGGAATGTGCCACCGGAACATCTAACGGTGCGCTGTGCTGTCTGTTGTTCAAAAAAAATATTATATCAAGCGAGGCAAAAGTTATTCAAGGAGAATCAATGAATGAAAAAAGTCTGATTTTTGTTAAAATTGTTCAGCGGGACGGTTCAGTTGATGTTCATGTCGGCGGTAAAGCTTCAATTATAAATAAGTTAGAAATTTAAATGTGGGGGACGATATGAAAATAAATGAAATAGCCGAAATTTTAAATGCAGATATTTTGATTGATTTCAGCAACGAAGATACGGATATCGAATATGGTTTTGCAAGTGATCTGATGAGCGATGTGCTGGCATACGCCAACAGTGAATCTTTGCTTATAACCGGCCTGAATAACGCACAGGTGATAAGGACCGTGGAAATGATGGATATGTCTACCGTGTTGTTTGTGAGGGGAAAAAAGCCATGCAGGGAAATACTGGATTTGGCCGAAGAAAATTCAGTTACCGTGCTGGCAACAAATTATACTATGTTTAAATCATGCGGGTTATTGTATTTTAACGGCATGAAGGGAATAGGGCCAAATGACTGAAGGGTTTTTGAGACGATACAGCTTCGATGTCGCTGCAAATGATTTCATTGCTGCAGGCAAGGGCTCCAGCACAATAAAGAATTTGNNCTATGGGTTTAGATGCTAACGTGATAAGAAGGATAGCTATTGTTTCATATGAAGCCGAAATTAACATTGTAATACATTCTTACGGCGGACAGCTTCATTGCGATTTATATGAGGATAAAATTGTAATTGTTTCTGAAGACACGGGTCCTGGAATAGAAAATGTGGATCTGGCATTGACGGAAGGTTTCTCAACTGCTTCTGAAAGTATCNNGAAATATTCTGACGACTTTGAAATAACTACCGACAGCGATGGTACTTTTATAGAAATTACTGTTTTATTGTAGGAGGCAGACATGAATTTTTCGATTATGTTTGACAGGGATAAATGTAAATGCTGTACTAACTGTATGAAGAGATGTCCCACACAAGCCATACGTTTAGTAGACGGCAAGGCTTTTATAAACAACGACAAATGTATACATTGCGGTGAATGCATAAAAATATGTCCTTACGGAGCGTATACCCCCGAGTCTATTGAA
>DMJQ01000121.1 GCA_003457065.1 Clostridiales bacterium | reverse complement strand
GAAAATTATAGCATCATTATAAAATATACACAAAAAGCAAGGTGTACGCCTTGCTTTTTGTAACGGTAATTTTCCTGCTCATATTTAGAATGGAGCAAAACCCTGTTCTGCCCACCAGTCTTCTTTTAAAATATTGTATTGTTCGGTAAATTGTTTTAAATGCACTTTTTCCCAACCGATGAGCAAATCAAACAATTCCTTGCCTGCCTGTGACGTAACTTTGCTTTTAGCCTGTTCATAAAAGTCGACGGAGCTCTGCTCCATTTGCATGCCTATTCCGAATACAGACATTGTAACGGAAGCGCTGCTTTTATCTATTTTATCCCATCGATATATTTCCGGCGAAGGAATCTTGATGCCGGTTTCAAGTATATCACCTATTTTTATTTCACCGCCGCCGCTTAACTTGCTCCATAATTTTTTCAGATAATCGGCATGTTTTAATTCTTCATTTGCCAATTCTAAAAATGCTTCTTTAGTTCCTTCTGTAGCTGCCTGACTGCCTGCCAGCTTATAAAATTCATATCCTTCAATTTCGTTCAGCACGGCCTGAGATATTATTGCCAGTTCTTCTTTATACATTTGACTCCTCCTCAAACAACATATTTACATTTTACTTATACCATTGTTTCATTTATTTTAAACAATTATTCAATATACACATTTAAAATTAATATACTAATTGAAAAAATACAGCTTATGAGATAATATTAATATAAGGTACAGGCATATGTCTATTAAAAAATTATATAAATTGAGGTGGTAAATTGTTTAAAGAAATATCAGATAACATGATGGGATTTATAAAAAAATGCCCCAGTGTCTTTCATGCGGTGGAAGCAATAAAAAAAGAGCTTGAGGCGGAAGGATTTGAAGAGCTTGCTGAAGGCAGGAAGTGGAAATTAGAAAAGGGTAAAAAATATTATGTAACGAGAAATTATTCTTCGATAATCGCTTTTAAAATCGGAGAGGATTTAGATGAATACAGTTTTAACATAGTCGCGTCTCACGATGACTCTCCAACCTTTAAAATTAAGGATAACTACAAGGTGGAATCATGCGGAAAGTACATACAGCTCAATACCGAGAAGTACGGCGGAATGATTTATTCGACATGGTTTGACAGGCCTTTGTCTGCTGCCGGCAGAATCATAATAGGAAATGAAAACGGCATTGAAACAAAACTCGTTAATATTGACAGAGATCTGGTCCTGATTCCAAATGTGGCCATACATATGAACAGGGAAGCAAATTCTTCCATTNNCACAAAGCAGGGAGCTGCTTCAACATTTCTAAATGATGTATTGAAAAGAATAAATGATAACCTTGGAAAAACAAATGAAGATTATCTGTGTGCGCTTGCTTCTTCATTTATGGTATCCGCAGACAACGCCCACGCCGTTCACCCAAATCATCCTGAAAAGAGCGATCCGTCAAACAGGGTTTATATGAACGAAGGCATTGTCATAAAACATAATGCAAATCAAAAATATACAACTGATGCAGTGAGCAGCGCAGTGTTCCAAGAATTGTGCCATGCGGCGGATGTTCCGTTTCAGCATTACTCAAACCGTTCAGATATGCCGGGAGGAAGCACACTTGGCAATATTTCGTCGTCACAGGTAAGCATCAATACTGTTGATGTTGGGCTGGCTCAGCTTTCCATGCATTCTTCATATGAAACTGCAGGCATTATGGATACTGAATATATGATAAAAGTAATGGAGAAATTTTTGAATTCGCATTTTGAAGCAGCTGAAAACGGGATTTTTGTGAAATAATAACAATTTTTTAAGAATTAAACATATTGCATTTCAGTACAGGTTGTATTATAATGGCATTAATCAAATATCGGGAGCTTATTAATAGGCTGAGAGGAAACTTAGAGTTTCGACCGTACCTGATTTGGATAATGCCAANNAAACTGTTTATGAAAGTGAATGGGATATACCACGGTGTTGGCATATCCCATTTTTTAATAGAAAGGACAGAATTATGGAAAGTTATAAGACTTCAACGTTTAGCAACGGGTTGCTGTGGTTAGGCGCCGCTGTATCTATAGCGGAAATTTTTACGGGAACATTTCTAGTACCACTTGGTTTTACGAAAGGATTTTTTGCAATAATTGCAGGTCACTTAATAGGATGCATTCTTTTGTACTATGCGGGAATCATAGGTGCGGAAAGCGGCAAGTCATCCATGGAATCCGTGGGATTATCATTTGGGAGCAGGGGAAGAAACTTTTTTGCCCTTCTGAATGTTCTGCAGCTTGTGGGTTGGACTGCAGTGATGATATTGCAGGGAGCGAGAGCAATGGGAATCATGCTGAATGCAAACATGGGAATTCAGTCTGATTTGCTGTGGTGCGCAGTAATCGGTGTTATGATTCTTTTATGGGTGATTATGGGAATTAAGAATCTGGCGAAGGTCAATATATTTGCCGTAGGAGGTTTGTTCATACTGACGCTTNNCGTTTTTAAGGGAGGTTCGCAAATAAATATTGGTGGGCAACTGAGCTTCGGAGCTGCAATGGAACTATCAATAGCGATGCCGCTGTCATGGCTGCCGCTGATTTCCGATTACACCAAGGATGCAAGACATCCGGCGGCTGCAGCACGCGTCAGTGTAATTACATATTTTGTCGGAAGTGTTTTCATGTATACAATCGGCCTGGGAGCTGCCATATTTACCGGCGAAAGCGATATTGCCACCATAATGTTTAAAGTAGGTTTTGGTATACTTGGTGTGCTGATAATATTATTTTCGACGATAACTACTACCTACATGGATGTTTATTCCGCCGGAGTGAGCTTAAAAACAATTGACGGAAGGCTGTCCGAAAAGGCAATGGCAGTTCTGGCGTGCATTGTGGGAACTGTGATTGCAATAGTTTCACCTGTGGAGCAGTATGAAAACTTTTTATACTTTATAGGATCTGTATTTGCTCCCATGGTCGCGATCCTTATAACGGACTATTTCATTCTTAAAAAGGACAGTCTGAAAAAATCCGTGTATGTGACAAATTTTATTGTCTGGCTCATAGGGTTTGCAATTTACAGAGTACTTTTAAACATGGACATTATCATCGGAAGCACTATTCCGGTAATGTTAATAACCGTAATAATATGTGTTGCGGCAGGCAAAATAACTACCAAGGATTAATAATTAAATTTAAAAGAACAAGATGAATGTTTTGTGCTTAAAGCATAAAAAGGGGTACACCACCGCGGGCGTAATCTTCTTTTTATGCTTTTTTTTTACGGGTATCATATCCGTTTTCTTGTTTATCATTCATAATTCTGTCCGAAAAATTTATACAAAGAAAGAAGGAGAAAAATGATAAAAAGTAAGGAAATAAATCTAAAGAAACAAATTTTCACCGCACTGCTGGCATGCATGGGTTATGTGCTCAACACATTTGTGTGGTTTCCGGGAATGGCGCCCTTTCAGCACTTCATAAATGTAGTGGCGGCAGTATTTCTGGGACCTGTCTGGAGCTTTGTGTGTGCGCTGATAATAGGACTGCTGAGGATGGTACTAAACGGCAGACCTGTATTGGCAGTTATAGGAGCTGTTGTGGGAGCATTTTTATCAGGAATGTTGTACGAGAAATTTCAAGAGCTGCGCTGGGCTGTTATAGGTGAGGTAATCGGCACCGGAATAATAAGTGCCATTATTTCATATCCATTTATGAGAATTTTTTACGGCCTACCTAAAAGTTCGATATTTATGTATGTGCCTCTGTTTGTTCCGTCATCACTGATGGGAGCGATGCTTGCTGTACTGTTTTTAAAAGCATTGCAAAAAACAAAAGCATTTGAAGGCTTAAAGTCACTGCTTGATAATTAGCCTGTAATATTATATAATTATTGGAGTTTATGACATTATAAAACAAACGGGGAGATAGAACATTGAAATATTTTAAATACAGGATTTTTGATATGGACGGTACTTTGCTGGATTCAATAGATTCATGGCATAATCTCGGAAAGTACTATCTGCTGCAATCAGGCATTATCCCGCCCGACAATTTAAATGAAATCATCGATTCCATGTCAATGATGGAATCTGCGGTATATTTCAAGGAAACTTTTAAAATTGACTTAAGTGCGGAAGAAATAATTGAAGGAATTAAAAAATTAATCAGTGACAAATACAAATACACTTTAAAACTGAAGCCATATGTAAAAGAATATTTGCAGAAGCTTAAAGATGAAAATGTAATCATGTGTGTTGCCACCGCAACACCGGTTAAACTGGCAGAAGCTGCTTTTGAACGAAACGGAATCATGAAATATTTTTCATTTGTTGTCAGTTGTGATGAAGTCGGAGTGGGAAAAAGCAAGCCGGATGTATTTTATCTGGCTGCAAACAAGTTAAATGCGGATCCGTCTGAAATCGCGGTTTACGATGATGCTGATTTTGCCCTTATAACGGCGAAAGAAGCTGGTTTTTACACGGTAGGCGTGTATGAAGAGATTTTTAAGGATAAGAGAAAAAATATTGAAAAAATAAGCGATATGTATATCGAATCTTTTAAGGAGCTTTTGTAGCCGTTAGCTTATCGTATGGCTTGACATCGGAGGCAATCGGTGATATATTGAATTAAATGAATAGTTCGGGAGCTTGTAAAGGCTGAGAGGAAACGTATGTTTCGACCGCACCTGATTTGGATAATGCCAACGTAGGGATTTAATAGATCATGAGGTACTGCTTTTACGGGCAGTACTTTTTTTATGCCAATTTTATGTGAACGATAGTGAGCAAATAATTTGGCATTCCGCTGAGTTATGCAAGGCTCCCGGGACTGCCGGCAATTTATTGAATTGACGGGTATGATTTTATTGTGTAGAAAGGAGAAACATGTTTTCAGAAATTATTAAAAATGTAAAAAACAGCACACCGCTGGTGCATAACATTACAAATTATGTTACCGTCAACGACTGTGCGAATATATTATTAGCCTGCGGAGGCTCTCCCATAATGGCCGATGATATTGAGGAAGTTGAAGAAATAACATCAATATGCAGCGCACTGGTAATAAACATAGGAACATTAAATTCAAGAACTGTAGAATCAATGATTAAAGCAGGAAAAAAAGCAAATGAGCTTAATATACCGGTGATACTTGACCCTGTGGGAGCGGGAGCTTCAAAACTGAGGACAGATACTGCGTTCAGACTGCTGGATGAAGTAAAGTTTGCAGTTGTAAGGGGAAACGTATCTGAAATTAAAGTGGTAGGCAGATCTGATGCTGGAGGAATAAGGGGAGTTGATGCCAGTGTGGCGGATTCAATTTCCGAAGAAAATATTGATGAAGCTGTTCAATATGTGAGATCATTGTCACAAAAGTTGTCTGTCGTTGTGGCAGTTACAGGTTCCATGGATATTGTTTCTGATGGAACAAAGTCGTATGTGATCAGAAACGGTCATCCGTCCATGAGTAAAATAACCGGAACCGGATGTATGCTCACTTCAATAATCGGTGCTTATTGCGGTGCCAACAGAGAGACAATTGCCGAAGCGGCTGCAGCAGCCGTATGTGCCATGGGATTAAGCGGGGAACTCGCGTATGAAAAAATGAAAAAAAATGATGCCGGAACATCTTCGCTGAGAACATATCTGATAGACTTTATGAGCAAAATCGATGCAGAAATGCTGAAGGAAGGTGGCAAAATTGAAGTTAGACAATAAATCGCTGCTGCTTTATGCAATTACAGACAGAACATGGCTAAAGGAAAGAACACTTCCGGAGGCGGTGGAAGAAGCAATACTGGGTGGTGCGACCTTTATTCAGCTGAGAGAAAAAAATCTGAGCTACGATGAATTTTTAAAGGCTGCCATGGAAGTGAAAACCATTACGGATAAATACAGAGTCCCTTTTGTAATTAACGATAATGTGGACGTAGCGGCTGCCGTCGGGGCCGACGGAGCACATATAGGGCAAAGCGACGAAGAAATCAGAACAGCCAGAGAAAAGCTCGGTTCCGATAAAATAATAGGTATGTCTGCAGGTACGGTTGAAGAAGCTGTAAAGGCGGAACAAAACGGTGTCGACTACTTGGGAGTAGGTTCGATTTTCAACACATCCACAAAACTTGATGCAAGGACGGTATCGATTGAAACATTAAAAAAGATATGTGAGTCGGTAAGCATTCCGGTGATTGCAATCGGAGGAATATCCGAAGACAACATTCATGAGCTTGCAGGAACAGGAATTGTGGGAATATCGGTTATATCGGCGATTTTTGCGCAGGATGACATTAAAGATGCGGCATCCCGGCTTTTTAAATTAACAAAACAAACGGTGACATTTTAAGGAGGATATAATGAAAAAAGTATTGACGATAGCAGGCTCCGATCCAATCGGAGGTGCAGGCATTCAGGCGGATTTAAAAACTATGACCAGCCATAAAATGTACGGCATGAGTGTCATAACAGCATTAGTGGCTGAAAATACCATGGGAGTGTACGGCGTGTTTGATTCATCGCCGGAATTCGTGGCACAGCAGATGGATTCGGTTTTCACCGATATTTATCCCGATGCCGTAAAAATCGGAATGGTTTCAAATAAAGAAATAATATCTGTCATTGCAGACAAGCTTGTTGAATACAAGGCAGGAAAGATAGTTCTTGACCCTGTGATGGTAGCTACCAGCGGAGGAAAGCTCTGCAGGGATGATTCAGTCGAAATGCTCATAAATAAACTGATGCCTCTGGCAGCGGTGATAACGCCTAATATACCGGAAGCTCAGGTGCTGAGCGGGTTTGAAATTAAAAACAGAGAAGATATGCAAAAGGCAGCTGTCAAAATATCGGAAAGCTATTCCGGTCACATACTTATAAAGGGAGGTCACTTAACTTCAGGTAGCGATGACCTGTTATATGCCAACGGCGAATTTACATGGTATGAACAGGAGAGGATAGATAATCCAAACACACACGGAACGGGCTGCACGCTGTCATCGGCAATTGCCTGCAATCTGGCGGAGGGACATGATATAAAGACAAGCATATTAAATTCCAAAAATTATATTACGGGAGCATTAAAGGCAAACCTGAATCTTGGAAAAGGCAGAGGCCCTTTGAATCATTGCTGGAACTTAATATAATAAAAATAACATATCAATGATGGTTCGGTAAATCTTTGAGGCTGCAGCAAACGAAAAATTGCTGCAGCCTGTTTTTGTGACATAGTCACTGTTTAAAATTATAGAGGAGTTATAATCTATTTAAATATATGGTTTTAAGGAGAGACATATGTTAGGATAATTGAAAAAGAAAGAATGCATAACGGTAAACATAAATGACATGGATGATTTTATGGGCGGATATGGCTCATATGTGTGAACAAAAAGAAAATATAATAAAAGGAGGAGGAAAAGTATGAAAAAAAAGATTTTAATAGTAGGCGGAGTTGCCGGCGGAGCATCTGCGGCAGCAAGACTCAGAAGGAACAGCGAGGAAGATGAAATAATAATGTTTGAAAAGGGTCCCCACGTGTCTTTCTCAAACTGTTCACTGCCCTACCATTTAAGCGGACTGATTGAAAATGCAGATGACCTGGTTTTGATGAATCCCAAGTTATTTTCATCCCAATATAATATAGAANNGGTAATTTCAATTAACAAAGAAAAAAAGTACGTGACGGCTAAAGATTTATTCACAGGCAGGGTGTATGACGAATCCTACGACAAGTTAATATTGTCACCGGGAGCAAGACCGATTGTCCCTAAAATACCGGGTATGGAATCTGTGAAAATATATACGGTAAGAAACGTAGTGGATATTGATACATTAAGTAAAGCGATAAAAGGCACCGATACGAAAAATATTTCTGTAATAGGCGGAGGATTCATAGGGGTTGAGGTGGCTGAAAATTTAAGAAAAGCCGGCTTCAACGTTTCTCTTGTGGAAGGAACTGATCAGATACTTAGGACATTTGACTATGATATGGTTCAAATATTTCACAAGGAAATTTACGATAAGGGCATTAATTTAATTGTGGGGGACAGGGTGGATAAATTTGAAGAAAATAAAGTAATTCTGTCTTCCGGCAAAAGCGTGGAGGCAGATGTTGTTGTGATGGCAATAGGAGTGGCTCCCGAAATATCATTGGCGAATGAAGCAGACCTGGAAATCGGAATTACAGGCGCCGTAAAGGTGGATAAAAATTATAAAACCAGTGATGACGACATATATTCCATCGGAGATTCAATTGAAATATACAATGCGCTGACGCATGCAAAATCCAGGCTGGCATTGGCGGGTCCTGCTTTGAAACAGGCAAGAACCGTTGCCGACAACATAAACAATAAAAATACCACAAATAAAGGGTATATAGGTTCATCAGCCATAAAAGTTTTTGATTACAACGGAGCATCTACGGGACTGAATGAATCGCTTATTAAAGCGTTGGATATGAAAATAAATTATGATATAGTTAGAATTATTCCATCGGATAAAGTCGGACTTATGCCTGACGCATCCCCGCTTCACTTCAAGCTGTTGTACGAGGTTCCCACGGGTAAAATCCTGGGGGCGCAGGCAATCGGCAGAGGTNNCACCAAGCGCATCGATCTGATTGCCGCAGTCATTAAATTCGGTGGAAATTTAGAAGATTTAAAGGACTTGGAACTTTCTTACGCACCTCCTTATTCAACGGCGAAGGATGTTGTAAACTATGCGGGATACGTGGGTTCTAATCTGTTAAACGGCGATTACAGGCAGGTAAACGTAGACAAGGTGAGAGAGCTTGTGGAAAATAATGAGTATATAATAGATGTAAGAGAAAAATTTGAATACGACCGGGGGCACATAAAAGGTGCACATAGCATACCTCTGAGCGAGCTGAGAAAAAGAACCGGTGAAATTCCCAAAGATGTACCTGTATACCTGCACTGTAGATCAGGTCAGAGAAGCTACAATGCGGCACTTGCTCTTCAGAATTTAGGATTCAGAAATGTTTACAATGTTGCCGGAAGTTACCTGGGAATATCCTTTTATGAATATTATAACGACAAAACATTAAACAGAGAGAGCATACTGACAGAATACAACTTTAATTAAAGTGCTTATAAATGAGGCTGCCGCATCAGTGTCAGACCGCAAGGCGTAATTCCTTGCGGTCAGTCCTAAAAAAGATAAATTGGTGTGGCAGTCATTTTTATCTGATTTTAAATTATTTCCTGCGGCGGTGCTGTTACTCCGCTGAATCTTTGCTCTCTGTACACACGCTCCAGTTCATTCCATGTGGCTTCATCAACTACTCCTGTGGGCTCGAGTCCAAACATATTTTGAAAAGCGATGACGGATTCTTCTGTTGCATCATCAAAAATACCGTTGGTGGGTACCGTAGGAATGGACGGTATCACTAAAGATATATAGGATAGCATTTGCTGAATTACAAAAACTCCCGGCTGAACTTCATCGCTTCTGCCGTAGTCGATGCCCGGATATCTTATGTATGGCAGAAAAATCATTTCCGGCTGTAATGTATCGATAATTCCGAGGAATGTATTAAACAGTAAATTCCATGTTTCGTCATCCACAATGCCTGTAGGCTGAAGGCCCATTGTTTTTTGAAATTCAATTACATCTTGCCTGGTTGGTTCATCAAATATACCCGTGTAAGCGACGGCAGGAATGGTTTCATAGAAAAGAGACAAAATCTCCAGTATATATTGCAAAAATACGACTCTCGGGCGTATATCTCCCTGCAGCAAAATTTCTCTTGTTATTTCATATACCTCTTCATATATTGAACCGACTGCTGCCAACTCAGCCAATTTCGTTACCGCAACGTAGATTTGCCTTATTTTATAGAACGTTGCCTGATCTATTATTCCTGTTACAGGCAGATTAAATATCTTCTGGAATTCCATGACCGCATCTTCGGTGGACTGGCCGAAAAATCCGTCTACGGGAGTGATTTTGGGAATTGCGGGGAAATTATTCGAGATCCTGTTCAAACCCAACTGCTGCCTCAGGATTACCAGACTGGAATCGCCTAATTTAAGAGGTTCTCCGGGGTAGGTCAGTCCTATGCCGCCAACCGGTACATTTGTCACAATGGAAATGTCGTTGCCAAAATAATATCTTAAAATTTCTATTGGCGTATAACCTTCATTGGCCAAATCCACAGAACCCCATTGATGCAAGCCATCGCACAATGAAACTCTTCCGTCGCAAAATGTGGTAAACAGCGGTATGACCTGACCTTCTCTTACGACATACTGATTAAATATTTCATCTACTATTTCGTTTATATTTTCATATGTACCTCTGTTATAAACAAATGCCTGATCATATTGAGTCGTATTTGTAATATCAAAATTATATCCTCTTGATCTGTACCATTCAAGTACGATCCTGTTCAATGCCACGGAAACTATTGCATGTATGTTGGCTCTTAAGGCATTTTCCGGCCATGTAGGATAAAGCTCTGAAGCTGCGACGTTTTTTATATAATCCACAAATGGCACAGTCACATTTTCAGCTTCCTGATCAGGATAACCCAGATGTACGGTTATAAATTCCGGAATGGTAACAAAATATGCCGGCGGACCGCCGGGAATTTCTTGAGGAATTTGCTCGGGGACCTGCTCTAAAATTTGTTCAGGAACTTGTTCATTTGTCTGAAGACTATTTAGGAAACTTAAAAAGGTCATAATCCACCTCTAAAAAATTACTGAGAACTTATATTAATATATGTGGTTTACAAAATTTTGAGTTTGTACCATTGATTTTAGAATCAGAACAGCATGGATATTTTATTAAAAATTGAGAGCTTAATAAAAATTTAACGACAATGAATCAAAATATGTATATTTATTTGACGTAATATGGTACAATATATAAAAATTGTATGGAGGTTGTATGCTGTCAAAAATAANNAAGCGTAGAAACAGATTTGTCCGGCGGATTGCCAAGTTTCAGCATAGTCGGCCTTCCGGATGTATCAATCCGGGAATCAAAGGAAAGAGTACGCTCGGCTTTAAAAAACAGCGGATTTGGGTTTCCCGTAAGCCGCATTACCGTTAACCTGGCTCCTGCAAATTTAAAAAAAGAAGGAAGCCAGATAGACCTTCCCATTGCCGTAGGCATATTAGCGGCAACCAAGATGATAGAGAAGAGCATAGATGAAAAAACGTGCATTATCGGAGAACTTTCGCTGGACGGAAATATAACCGCCGTTGACGGAGCACTGCCGATGGTTATTTCTATGCGCAACAATAATTTTAAAAGGGTTATCATACCGGATGAAAATAAAGAGGAATGCGGCGCAATAGAAGGCATTGATGTTATTCCCGTTGAAACCATAAGGGATCTGGTTGATTATCTCAACGAATATTCTGACATTGAGCCATACAGGGTATTTTACGGCCATCCGGACAGTGTGGAAATGTTCAGGGAAGATTTTTCCGAAATAAAGGGACAGCCTGCTATGAAAAGAGCGGTGGAAATTGCTGCGGCCGGAATGCATAATATTCTGCTGTTAGGGTCGCCGGGCTCCGGAAAGACTATGGTGGCTCGGAGGATTCCGACCATACTTCCCGATCTCACATTTGAAGAATCTCTGGAGGTCACAAAAATATACAGCATAGTCGGCCTTTTGAACAGCAAAGGATTAATTACTAAGCGTCCATTCCGTTCCCCTCACCACACATCATCCCGCGTGGCAATGGCCGGAGGCGGATCGAAACCGGGCCCCGGAGAAGTTTCTTTAGCTCATTACGGCGTTTTGTTTCTCGATGAAATTCCGGAATTCCCTAATAACGTTATCGAGGTGTTGAGGCAGCCCATGGAGGACGGCAGCATTTCCATTTCAAGAGCAAACGGATCATTTACCTTTCCAGCCAGATTTATGCTCGTCGCTTCCATGAACCCGTGTCCGTGCGGATACCTGGGGGATTCCACGCACGAATGCTCATGCAGCAGGACTCAGATTGATAAATATCTGGGCAAAATTTCCGGCCCGCTGCTGAACAGAATCGACATACAGATTGAAGTTTCTCCCGTCAGGTATGATGATTTGAAAAATGACATGAAAGAAGAATCATCAGCCGAAATTAAAAAGCGTATTGTCAGTGCAAGAGACATTCAGCAAAAAAGGTACGCCGGATTAGGAATTATAACCAATTCCGAACTTGGCGGCAGGAATATTTCAAAATACTGCAAAGTCAATAAGGAATCGGAGCGGCTTCTTAAGGATGCTTTTGAACGTCTGGGGCTCAGCGCCAGAGCATACAATAAAATATTAAAGGTATCAAGAACGATTGCGGATTTGGAAGGGACAGAAAATATAGAAACTAAGCACATTGCAGAAGCTATACAGTACAGAAGCTTAGACCGCAAATACTGGAGGTAGCGAGGTAGCATGGAAAGTTTAAATATAAATCAAAAAACAATTGCCTGGCTTAATTCCGCAAGGGGCATATCTAACGGAAAAATAAAAAGGCTTCTCGATTATTTTAACGGAAGCACAAGAGACTTATGGGATAATTTTGAAACGGAAAAATACGGTTTGTCCGTGCTTAAACCTGAAATAACAGACTATCTGAGTAAAATAAGAGATAATTTCGAAGAAACATTACTCAAAAGGCTGAATGACGAAAATGCACATGCAGTAACAATTTATGACAGCGATTATCCGGAAAAACTGAAACAGATTGACGGCGCTCCGTATATTTTATATTACAAGGGAAAACTGGACAACATTGATGATTTATCGATTGCTGTCGTAGGGTCCCGCAAGGCAACGGCTTACGGAAAGTGGGCGGCAGAAAAGTTTACAAACGAATTGTCAGGACTCGGCGTAAATATTATAAGCGGACTGGCGGCAGGCATTGATACTGTCGCTCATAAAACGGCACTGAAATCAAATGCAAAGACAGCAGGTATCATAGGATGCGGCATAGATATAATCTATCCGAGGTTCAATGAGCGCCTGTACGGTGAAATAGTGGAAAAGGGAGGTGCCGTCATAACAGAGTATCCTTTCGGAATGCAGCCGCTTCCGAATAATTTTCATGACAGGAACAGAATCATAAGCGGTTTGTCCGACGGAGTGCTGGTAATAGAGGCGCAGGAAAGAAGCGGAACACTTATAACCGCAGGACATGCCGCAAATCAGGGAAGAGAAATTTTTGCGGTGCCGGGCAATATTGACAGCCTTTACAGCAGGGGAACAAACACATTAATAAAAGACGGCGCTAAAATAACCATGTCAATGGATGACATCGTGGAAGAAATCCGTGAATTGAGAGAAAGAGTTAAAAAAACAAAAAATTCCATAGATTACGTTTTTTTGGACAAGGATGAGGCTAAAATCATAAACAGTCTTAAGGCTGCTGGAAACAGGACAGCCTATGAATTAAACGAGGAAACACATATAGATACAGGAAAGCTTCTCAGCCTCATGACAACTCTGGAAATAAAAGGCATTGTAAAGCAGCTTCCGGGCAACCGGTTAATTTTGAATATGTAACAGGCTGCCGCACGAGTAACATCAATGCAACAGCCGGAAGTTATTATGCCGTGTATCCCAAGATTGCTATGTTTTGATTATCCAAAACAAATCTGACGTTATCCCATTTTAATGTATTTAAAAAATAGCCGAGAGAATCTGCGTTGTATCTTCCGGCGATTTTTTGATATGCAAGCAGTTCATAGACACCGTCTCCGTCGAAATCAACAGGATACATTCCGCTTAAAGGATTTACGAATCCGCTGATAAGCTCTTTTAATGTTCCGTCTTTATTATAAATTTCATTTAAATAGTCATCGCTTTTGAGGGAAATATCGATTATGTACAAGTTATCGTTGATGTTGCTGAGGGCTTCGACTTTGTAATCGTCCTTGTAGTTTATTTCATAATTGTACATGTTGTTATAGTCGTTATAATCAAAAATCAGCCGTGGAATATTATTTGTAAATGAGTAAATGCAGTGGTACATAATGGCGCCGCTTCCACCCGAATCAATGCTTACCATTATGTCATTTATCCCGTTGCCGGTGAAATCGCCTAAAAAAATTCTCGGATTATAGCCCGAATTTGCGCAAAGAGGCACGCTTGTAATTATGCCGGTTCTTCCGTCCTGTATTAGAAGGGTTATGTTTTGAATATACGGGCTGGTGCCGTCTTTGGTACCGATCAGATATAACAAATCAGGTACGCTGTCTCCGTTTACATCTCCCCAGGCGTAATAAACAATAATTTTGTCATAGTTAATATAACCATTATTCATTTTTTATTCTCCTTTATGCATAATAACCAGCTTATGAACATTTTTTTCAATTGTTACATTAAGAATAATTAAAGCCCGCAATTGTTCACAGGCTTTAATCATTTTTCAGGAGGCTTGATGTTTTAAACTCGTTGAATCTTTCTTTAATATCCGGATTGTTGTTTATGAACAGAATATAATCCTCAAAGCATTTTGCCGTGTCCTCACATATGGTATGCTCTATTTTTTCGGTTTCAACCAGCAATATGTCTTCTGGGATGCCGATGATGTTTAAAAAGGTTTCAATCGTGTTGTGCCTGTTCAAAAGGAGTTCGCCCAGTGCCTTGCCTTCATCCTTCAGAATAATGACACCGTATTTTTCATACTTTAAAAGATTCCGTTTGCCAAGCCTTTGAACCATTCTGGTAGCGGAAGGAGGATGTACATTAAGAGCATCTGACAATTCGTTGATTCTTGTGAACCCTGTATCAAGAGACAATCTGTATATCATTTCAAGGTAATCTTCCATGGAGGCAGTCAGAAGGTTNNGTTTGCAATAAAAATGGTTCCGGCATATGCCTCAACTTGAATATAATTATTTGTTCTGTGTTTCCATGACCTGTCTGAATATAAGAAGGCTTCTCATCATTTTAGGGAACCCGCATGTTGGTGCCACTAACAAAATGGAATGTTCAATTTCCTCTTTTGTACATCCGCATTTAAGTGCTTTAAGGATATGCGTTCTTATGGAATATTCGTTCTGACAGTCGGCGGAAAGAGCAACCTTTATGAGCCACCTTGTTTTTTCATCCAGCGGACCGCCTTTTTCATGGACCAGTTTTCCGAACTTATCATATGCATCGTAAATTTCTCCGTGATTATCGGTCAGGTATTTAAGATTTTTCTTGATTACATCATAATTTTCAAAATAATCGTCCATTGCATCCATCCTTTGATAATATTATAAAATATTATTGCCCAAAAATAGCACAATAATCGGAAGTATTTAAAAAATAAACTGTGTAGGTTGCAGCTGTGACTATTGACAAATAAAAAAATGTATTATATTTTATTAAGTAACAACGCTGAGTAATGCATAAATTTAATANNTATCAGAGGCAAGGGTGATGTAATCAAGGAATTAAAAAAAGAAGCTAAAAAAGCTGACAACATATATCTTGCAACTGACCCCGACAGGGAGGGCGAAGCCATTTCATGGCATTTGGCCCAAATATTAAAATTAGATGAAAATAAAGAAATAAGAATTGAATTTAATGAAATAACAAAGGACGCCATAAAAAAGGCAAGTAAAAATCCGAGACGGATAAATCTGGATCTGGTTGATGCCCAGCAGGCGAGGCGTGTATTAGACAGGCTGGTGGGATACAATATAAGTCCACTTTTATGGAAGAAGATTGAAAAGGGCCTCAGTGCGGGAAGAGTTCAATCTGTGGCGCTGAAACTTGTTATAGACAGAGAAAGAGAAATAATGAATTTTGAGCCAGATGAATACTGGACACTTGAACTTGAGGTTAAAAAATCCAAGAAGAAATTTATCGCAAAGTATGTTGGGATTTTAAACAACGAAAAAGTTAAAAAAGTAAAGATTAAAAGTGAAGATGAAGTAAATGAAGTAATCAGCAGCCTGAATAAGGAAAAAGCAAATGTATATAAAATAGATAAGACAAAAAGCTATTCCAGGCCCAGCGCTCCGTTTACAACAAGCAGCCTCCAGCAGGAAGCCAACAGGAGAATCAATTTTACAGCCAGAAAGACAATGATGGTTGCGCAGCAGCTTTATGAAGGCATAACCATCAAGGGCGAGGGAACCGTCGGACTCGTGACATATATACGAACTGATTCATTCAGATTGTCTGATGAAGCCGTGAAAAGCGCCAAAGATTATATCACGGAAAATTTCGGCGGAAAATATTATGAATCAAGAGTTTTCAAAAAGTCAAAGAAAAATGAAAATAAAATACAGGACGCACATGAGGCAATAAGACCGACATCTGTTACGAGAAATCCGGAACAGATCAAGGACAGTCTGACTACAGATCAATATAAGCTTTACAGCCTGATCTGGAAAAGATTTGTCGCATCTCAAATGGTTGATGCTCAGTATGATGTTACAAAAATACTTCTTGACAACAATGGCAGCATATTTGAGGCAAGCGGTAAAGTGCTTGTGTTTGATGGTTATAAGGCTGTTTACAAATACAATGATGAAACGGAAAGCAAGCTTCTTCCGGAAGTTGAGCTTGATGAACAGTTAGATATAGCAAAATTCGAACGTGAGCAGCATTTTACACAGCCGCCTGCGCGCTATACGGAAGCAAGCCTCATCAAGGACCTGGAAGAACGGGGAATAGGGAGGCCGAGTACCTATGCGCCTACGATTACAACCATAACGAGCAGAGATTATGTAGTGAAGGAAAAAGGTTCTTTGCTGCCTACCGATATGGGATTCCTTGTTACCGAAATGATGGAAAAATATTTTGCCAATATAGTAAATGAAAAGTTTACTGCGGAAATGGAAGATAACCTGGATGAAATAGCTTCGGGAAAAAAAGAATGGCATGAAGTAATAAAAGAGTTTTACATTGATTTTGAAAAGGAACTTAACTTTGCCGAAAAAGAAATGGAAGAAATTGAAATAAAGGATGAAGTAAGCGACGTTAAGTGTGAAAAATGCGGAACTTTCATGGTAATAAAAAAAGGCAGGTACGGAAAATTCCTTGCATGTCCCAACTATCCGGACTGCAGGAATACAAAACCTCTCAAGGAAAAGGAAGCTGCGGAGGAAACAGATGAAGTATGCGAAATCTGCGGTGCTAAAATGCTTAAGAGAAAAGGAAGATACGGAGAATTTCTGGCATGTTCCAATTATCCGGAATGTAAAAATACAAAGCCGATCGTTAAGACAATAGATGCCAACTGTCCGCAGTGCGGAGGAAAAATTGCAATTAAGTTTTCAAAGGCGGGAAGAAGATTTTTCGGATGCACAAATTATC
The DNA here is from genome assembly GCA_003457065.1 of Clostridiales bacterium. Lineage (GTDB taxonomy): Bacteria > Bacillota > Clostridia > Tissierellales > Sedimentibacteraceae > Sedimentibacter. The sequence goes on along the minus strand of DMJQ01000121.1, from coordinate 83 downwards.
CTGAATGCAAGTTCATGTCATGGCTGGAACCGACAAATGAAAAATGTCCGAAGTGCGGTAAAATGATGGTTATGAAGGATAAT
>DMJQ01000102.1 GCA_003457065.1 Clostridiales bacterium | reverse complement strand
GCCAACTTTAATATATTCTTTCATGCGTACCTCTGCAGCCTGTTAATTATTGAATGATTTCAACAATAACTCGTTTGTTTTCTTTTGTGGCGGCAGCTTTTACAACAGTTCTTATCGCTTTTGCTATTCTGCCTTGTTTTCCGATTACCTTACCCATATCGTCAGGAGCAACTTTTAATTCTATTATCAGTGATTGACTGCCTTCAACTTCATTAACTGTTACGAGATCCGGATTATCTACCAGTGATTTTGCTATATATTCTACTAATTCACCCATAATATCACCTCTTATTTATTTTCATCTCTTTTTTCATAGATACCGTTAGATTTAAATAACATGCTAACTGTATCTGTCGGTTTTGCTCCGTTGTTCAGCCACTTTATAGCACTTTCGTCATTAATTTTAATTTCCTTCGGTTCAGAAATTGGGTTATAGTATCCGATTTCTTCAATAAAACGTCCATCTCTTGGTGAACGAGAATCTGCAACTACTATTCTGTAGAAAGGTTTCTTTTTAGAGCCCATTCTTTTTAATCTGATTTTAACTGACATATTGTCACCTCCTTGTAATTCTTTTTTATATGAAAAAGGAAAAACCTAATTCTAACAATTTATTAATTTGATTTCTAATTCACTGTTTTAGAAAGGCATCTTAAATCTGCCCATGCCGCCGAAGCCTTTTTTCTTGCCCATTCCCATTGCAGAGAATTTTTTCATCATCTTGCGCATTTCATCATATTGTTTCAAAAGCTGGTTTACCTTCTGAACAGATGTGCCGCTTCCGGCAGCAATTCTCTTTCTTCTGCTTCCGTTGATAATCGACGGATTCAGCCTCTCTTTTTTAGTCATTGACTGAATGATCGCTTCGGTATAAACCAATTCTTTTTCATCAACTTTAAGACCTTTTAACTTCTTGTTGCCGCCAAGCCCCGGAACCATTTCCAGCAGTTCATCTAAAGGTCCCATGTTTTTCATCTGCTGAAGCTGAGTCAGGAAATCTTCAAGATTGAAATCCTGTGTCTTTAATTTTTTCTGAAGCTCCAACGCCTGTTTTTCATCAAATGCGCTCTGTGCCTTTTCAATAATCGAAAGCACATCTCCCATTCCGAGGATCCTCGATGCCATTCTGTCGGGGTGGAATGTTTCAAGCTGATCCATTTTTTCTCCCACAGACAGAAATTTAATAGGTCTGTCAACAACATTTCTGATTGAAAGTGCGGCTCCGCCTCTTGCATCACCGTCAACCTTTGTAAGTATTACTCCGGTAATGTCAAGGTACTGATTGAAAGTTTCCGCAACCTTTACGGCATCCTGGCCCGTCATAGCATCCAGTAAAAGCAATATTTCATCAGGTTTAACTGTTTCTTTTATTTGAACAAGTTCATCCATCAGCTGGTCATCTATGTGAAGACGTCCGGCAGTATCTATGATCACTATATCATGTCCATGCTTCATTGCATGTTTCATAGCTTCCTTTGCAATTGTGACAGGGCTTATTTTATCTCCCATTTCAAATACGGGAACATCCACGCTTTCACCCACAACCTGCAGCTGTTTGATTGCGGCAGGCCTGTATACGTCACATGCGACTAAAAGAGGGCTTTTTCCTTCTTTTTTCAGTTTCTTTGCAAGTTTGCCCGTAGCGGTTGTCTTACCGGCACCCTGAAGTCCGCACATCATAAAGTACGTTATGTCATTTGAATTGATTTTAAGTCTGCTTTCACCCTGACCCATTATTTTAACAAGTTCTTCATGAACTACTTTAACAACCTGCTGTCCGGGAGTCAGACTTTCCATTACTTCAGCACCCAGGGCTCTTTCCTTTACATTGTTGATAAATGATTTTACAACTTTGTAGTTAACATCCGCTTCCAATAGGGACATTTTAACTTCCCTCATTGCCATGTCGATGTCTTTTTCTGTAAGCTTTCCCTTGCCTTTCAGCTTTTGTAATGCATTTTGAAGTTTATCAGATAAATTCTCAAACATTTTGCTACCCTTCATTAATTATTTTTCCGGCTTCGATTTTTATTTGCTCCGCTATGACCTTATACTTTTCGTCATCTATGCCTGAGGCAAGCTTCACAATTTTTTCCGCTGCTTGCAGATACTTCTTATATTTGTAATGAAGCTTTATTTTGTCTTCATATTCCGTCAAGCTTTTTTCCGCTCTTTTTAAAGCATCATGTACACCCTGCCTGCTTATATTCATGTTTTCGGCAATCTCCGACAGACTGTAGTCCTGATTGTAATATAGGTCAATTATATTTGCCTGATTATCTTTTAGCAATTCGCCGTAATAATCATACAGGATGCTATATATAAATTTTTTCTCTGACATATAACCACCCTCTGTAAAGTATTTTGCTTGACAGTGAATTTTATCGCAAACAGCCGGATTTGTCAATACCTAATTATTATTTTTTTGAATTTTTTTATTTTTATTTTCTTTAATAATACAAGCGGCTAAAATTTTATAACAATAGGCAGAGTGCTGCAAATGTAAGTCCATATATTACATAAAAATCAGCCGCATCTCTGCCCGCCTGTCAATGTTATTCAAATATTGCGTTTACAAAATCTGCTGCGTTGAAATCCTGGAGGTCATCGATTTTTTCTCCTACTCCCACATACTTAATTGGAATCTTCAATTCATTCACGATAGGGAACGCAATTCCGCCCTTGGCTGTGCCGTCCAGCTTTGTAAGAATAAGACCGTTAATACTGCAAGTCTCGGCAAACAGCTTCGCCTGAATAATTCCGTTCTGGCCTGTCGTGGCATCTATGACAAGGTACACGTCTATTTTTGCTTCGGCAAATTCCCTTTCAACTATTTTAAAGATTTTGCTCAATTCATTCATTAAGTTTTTCTTGTTATGAAGCCTTCCTGCTGTATCGCACAATAAAATGTCTGTTTTGCGTGCCTTAGCCGCATGTATGGCGTCGAAAACAACCGCTCCCGGATCTGAGCCCTGCTCGGATGCAACTATTTCAACTCCTGCCCTCGTGCACCATTCCTTAAGCTGCTCCACAGCCGCCGCTCTGAATGTGTCGGCTGCCGCAACAATTACACTGCTGCCTGCTTCCTTTAACCTGTAGGCAATTTTTCCTATTGATGTAGTCTTGCCTACGCCGTTGACTCCCACAATAAGTATTACTCTCTGCTTATCTTCTGTTTCTTCCTTGTCTTCATGCTCCTCAAGCATGTTAACAAGGTATTCTTTAATTACATCCTTAATTTCAGACGTATCTTCAAGCTTTCTCTTTTTAGCTTCCGTCTTGATGTAATCGATGATATCCATTGTCGTCTCAACGCCCATGTCGGATGTAATCAATATTTCTTCTAATTCTTCAAGAAATTCATCATCGATTTTTTTATGTTTAAATACGATGCTTTCAATTTGTTCAGTTAAATTTTTCTTTGTTTTTGACAATCCTTCTTTTAATTTTTCAAAGAAGCTCAGTCCTTTTTTTTCTTTCTTCTCAGTTTCAGAAGTTTCATTTTTTTCAGGAACAGCCTCAGGTTCAGGTTCTGGTTCCGTGTCTTCTGTTTCCTCTGCTTCTTGCGATTCTTCTAATTCTTCTGATTTCTCTGATTCTTCCTCATAAATCTCTTCAATTTCATCTGATTCATCGAATTCATCTATATCATTTACATCATTTACATCATCCGATTCTGCTGGATCGATTGGTTCGACTGTTGGTTCTTCGAGCTCTTCAGCCTTATTTATCTCATTTAATTCCTTTAGTTCCTTGTTTTCTTTGTCTCTATCTTTTTTCCTTTTAAAAAAATTAAACATATTGCCTCCTGCATTATAATTTCTAATTGCCTTCAAACACCGCATCTGACAGCTTCATTGACACGAGCTTTGTTATTCCCTTTTCCTCCATTGTTGCTCCATACATAGTGTCGGCACATTCCATCGTGCCCTTTCTGTGAGTTATTACGATAAACTGCGTCTCTTTTGAAAACTCCTTCAAATACTGGGCAAACCTGTTTATGTTTGCATCGTCCAGGGCAGCTTCGATTTCGTCGAGAATACAGAAAGGTGTCGGTTTTGTTTTTAAAATTGCAAACAAAAGCGCTATTGCTGTAAGAGATTTTTCTCCGCCTGACAAAAGAGATATCTTGCTAAGTTTTTTCCCCGGTGGGCGCACGGTAATTTCAATGTTGCTGTTTAAGGCATCCTCTTCATCTTCCAGATATACATCACCGGTTCCGCCATTAAACAGTTTTTTAAATACTTCATTGAATTTTACTCTTATGTTTGCAAATTCCTCCACAAACTTGTCTTTCATCTGCACTTCCAGCTCTTTTATTACTTCGTTGAGCTGCTCTTTTGCATCAATAAAGTCCTTTTGCTGTTTTTTAAGGAAATCATATCTTTCCCTTACTTCCTCATATTCATCTATGGAATTTAGATTCACATTGCCAAGCTCCTTAATTGCCTTTTTCAATGTGTTAACTTCATTGTAAAGTCTTGTCTGGCTTATACTGTCATCCTTGTATTTTAAAGCCATTGCATAATTTAATTCGTAGTCTTCCCAGAGTTTTGAAGAAATTTCTTCAACCTTGGAACTTTCTCTTTCAATCCTCACATTCATTTTGTTTTCATCGTCGAGGATGTCGGTTATGGCTTTGTTGGCATCATTTATTTTATTTTGATATTCATAAATATCATTTTGTAAACCATCAAGATTTTCTTTTTCCTTTAAATAACTTTCATTTATTTCATTTATTTCTTTAGATAAATCCGTTGCCTTTCTGCCGTATTCCTCAATTGCGGCATCAGCTGTTTCAATTTCACTGTCAATGTTTTTCAGATTTGCTTCCTTCAGTAACTTTGCTTCGTTGTTTCTTTGAATTTCAGCTTCAATGTTTTTTATCTTTTCTTCTTTAAGCTTGATCTCCTGAGTTGTCTGAGCAACCAGATCCCTCTGCTTCAGGATTACATTGTTGTATTCTTCGTACCTGCTCTTGTTTGTATCGTTTTGCGATACGATCTGCTGGATGCTTTGCTCCTGCTCTTCAATCAGCCTCTTTAACTCTTCCGTCTCCGAAAAAATATTTTTAAGATTTTCTTCGTAGTTTTCTTTTTCTTTCCTGATAAACTGCTGCTCTTCCGAATATTTTTTTATGGCAGCAGCTGTTTTTTCGGACTGCTCCTTAAGCATGTTTATTTTTGAAACATTCATGCCATAAAGATTATTTTTCTCATTAATTTCATTTTTGGTATCTGAAATTGTTTCGTTATATTTTTTGATATCCGCTAAAATGCCGTTTAACAGATTATTTTTTTGCTCCAGTAGTTTTGATGAACTTTCGACGGACTGCCTGCATTCTTCTATTTCTCTTTTTCTCCCAAGAAGATTCTGGCTGCTGCTTATGTGTCCGCCTGTAACCGATCCGCCGGCATTGATCACATCACCCTGAAGCGTGACTATCTTGATTGAATTTCCAAGACGTCTCGATATTTTAAAGCCGTTGTCCAGATTATCCACCACAAGGATTCTTCCCAACAGATGCTTTATTACCGATTCAAACTTAGGATTTGTTTTTACAAGCATGTCCCCAGTATTGATAACGCTTGGGTCCTTTAAAATTTCCTGCTCTGTTCTATTGAGGCTTCTTTCCTGAAGCATGTTGATAGGAAGAAATGTAACTCTGCCTATTTTATTTTTCTTTAAATATTCGATTATATTTCCGGCTTCAGTCTCCTTACCCACGATAATGTTCTGGATTGCTGAGCCGAGAGCAACTTCCACGGCAGTCTCGTACTTTTTCTCCGTTTTAATTATATCAGCTACTGTACCCAATATGGAATTTTTAAGTACTGGAACTTTTTCCTTATTATTCATGACAGTCTTAATGCTTTTGTAATATCCGTCATAATAAGCTTCCATATTAGAAAGGATGTGCATTTTCGATTTTACGCTGCTTAAGTTTTCGCTCACATCCCTTATCTCGTTAGTCAGTGTGTCTTTTTCTTTTTCAGCGGAATTTAAATTGCCTGACAGGTCTTCCAGTACCTTCTTTTTCTCTGACAGTTCGGCAGTTGTCTTGGCCTGTTCATCTTCAAGCATTTTTATAATATCAAGCTTGTTTTGCCTCTCCGCTTCCTCTGCCGCTATTTCTGAACCCAGGTTTTCGATTCTCTCATTGTCGTTTGATATGAACGATTCTATTGTGCTTTTCTGGCTGTTCTGCCTGTTNNTGCCTGTTTATTTCTTTGTGCAGATCAAACAGCCGGTTTTTCTGTTCTTCGATATTTTTAACTGCATTATCTATTTCATTCTTATATATTCCGATTTCTTCATTCATGGAATTGAACTTTTCCATATCCATGTTGAGTCCGTTTTCAAGCTGATTTTTTTCTTCAATCAGTACATTGATGTTTCCCTGAAGCTCTTCATTTCTTTTTTCCAGATCTGAAATTTCATTTTGTACGCTGGAAATATTGCTGGCATATAAAAGCTTCTTTTCCTTATGAACACGGCAGAAGCTTTGAGAACTTTCAAATTCCTTGTTTTTAACTTCACGTGAAGCTTCAAGTGCCTTGATCGTCTCCTGCAGTTCGCTTATCTGCTCTTTTTGCGCCGAAATTGATTCGGCAAGAGCATCTCTTCTTTTCTGAAGCTTAATCTTTTGCTCTAAGGCAATCTCTCTCTGATTTTCCAGAGCTTTAAGCTGATCGCTGTGCTTTTCGTACTCATGGGCAAGATAATTCAGCTCATATTGTTTAAGATTCTCTTTTAACTCAATATATTTTCTAGCCTTTATGCTCTGCTCATTCAAAGGTCCGATGCGTTCTTCAAGCTCATGAATGATGTCTTCTGCTCTGTCCAGGTTGTCTGTGGTTTTTTCAAGCTTTCTTTCAGATTCTTCTTTCCTGGTTTTATATTTAACTATTCCCGACGCTTCTTCAAAAACCTGCCTTCTTGTTTCGGAGTTGGGGCTTAAAATGTCTTCGACACGGCCTTGTCCTATAAATGAATATCCTTCTCTTCCGATACCCGTATCCATGAAAAGCTCTTTAATGTCTTTAAGTCTGCACTGTTGCTTATTTATGTAATATTCGCTTTCACCCGTCTTGTAAAGTTTTCTTTTTATGCTTACTTCCTTGTATTCAACAGGTATATCTCCCGATTCATTATCAAAAATCAGGTTAACTTCGGCATATCCGAGAGGCATTCTTCTTTCTGTTCCCGCAAATATAACATCGTCCATTTTGCCTCCACGCAGAGATTTTGCGCTTTGCTCACCCAAAACCCACTTAATGGCATCCGATATATTGCTTTTTCCGCTGNNTATTTTCGAATATGTCCTTTTTTTCAAAGCTGCCAAGTTTATTTCCCTCATTATAGATTTCAATTAATTCAGTATCCGATGAATCTTTAAAGGATATTCCGCTCACAGAAAATACTTCTTTAAATTTATTTATATTTGCCCTTTTCTGTCCGGCAATGCTGCTTACGAGCTTTTTATCCGCAGCGATGGTAATATGCCTGTCCTTTAAATTCAATCCTTTTAAAGTCAGCATGATTGATGTAAGATATATTTTTTCTTCCGCCAGCTGTCTGAAGGCAGGATGAAACGGACCTGCAATAACATCCTCATCTTTATTTATGGAATCGGTATTTTGAAGCCCTATTCTTATTACATTTATATTATTTACGGAATACTGACTGTACATGTATGCGGAAATCTCCACCGCTTCATTCAGCGTCAGAGGTTTGTAGCTTCCGTCACAATACATATCTGCCAGTGCGGTGTCTTTTATGGTCAGCGTGGGATAAATTCTCACCATGTCAGGCTTCATGGCAATTGATCCGAGACATGTTTTTTTATCACTTTCTTTGGTGCTTCCGGGAAGTCCGGGCATTACCTGGTGGCCTAAAACAAAACCATGCTCCCTGATGAGCCTGCTGGCATTTTCCGAATGCTCCCTCGTATGTCCCCTGTTGGACATTTTCAGCACCTTGTCATCAAGGCTCTGAATTCCCAGTTCTATAATGTCCATGCCGTATTTATTCTGCAGTTTTAATATGTCGTCATTTATGGCATCCGGTCTTGTAGAGCACCGCATTCTCTGAATGACGCCCATATCCTTGTAATGCTTTCCTACGCTTAACAGTTCTTCCTGAAGCCTTAAATCTATGGCAGTAAAGGAGCCCCCGAAAAAAGCAAGCTCCGTATATGTTTCCCTGTCAATTGTCTTTCTGCATTCATCCACTATTTTCGTAACATACTGAGCATTGGCGGAAACCGTGCCCATGCCTGTTATTCTTCTCTGGTTGCAGAATACACAGTCATTGGGGCAGCCAACATGAGGGACAAACACAGGAATTATTTTCATTTTTTTATCCATTTAACTGACCTTCTGATATCAACGCATTTTTTGCCGCATCCTGTTCAGCCAGTTTTTTGCTTTTTCCGGTTCCTTTTCCCACAACAGCCTTATTGACAAGAACATTCACATGAAATACCTTTTCATGGTCAGGTCCTTCTTCCTTCGTTACGACATAACGAATCTTGCAGTTCTGGCTCTTGCTCTGGTAATATTCCTGAAAAAATGATTTATAGTCTGTTACAACCTTTCCTTTGACAGCAAGGTGAATGTACTGTGTCAGATTATCCAGCACAAAGCTTTCTGCTTTTCTGTATCCTCCGTCAATATAAATGGCGGCAATAATCGCTTCGACCGCATCTGCCAGGATAGATTTTCTTTCTCTTCCTCCGGACGATTCTTCTCCCTTGCCCAACAAAAGATATTTTCCGATATTCAGGTTTTCCGCTACAAGGCTCAGCGTATCTTCGCATACCACCTGAGATCTTAATTTCGTAAGTTCGCCTTCCGGGTACTCGGGAAATTTATCGAATATGAAACGGCTCACCGATACGCTTAACCCNNCCAGCCTTTCGTTGTTTACCTTATTGTATGATTTATCTTCATTCGAATAAGAACTGTGTGTAAGAGACTTTTCCAAAGTCTCTATGTTATTAAACTTATATTTTATCAATTCTTCAAATTCATTAAGTTCCTTAATATCTATAATCACTGTTCCTCCTGCAATTACAACATTGTTATAATTGTTTATTACGCCTATGAAAATATTCATAAATATAATAAATAATTATAATTTAAATTTTAATATACAGGACGCATTGCTGCGTCCCTGTTCTACATATTAATACCAATTGCTTTACTATATATTAATGCTTTCTTCCAAATAATTTACTATGTCACCCACTGTAGTGATCTGTTCAATGCTTTCATCGTCGATTTCAATGTCGAATTCATCTTCCAATGCCATTACCAATTCGAACAATGTTATCGAATCTGCATCCAAATCATCGGCAAAAGATGTTTCCATCGTAATTTCTTCCGGTTCAACACCAACTTTTTCAGCTACTATGTCTCTGATTTTTTCAAACATATCAATCACCTCCTCATTATGCTTTCTTCTATCAAATCATTTAATTTGTTTTCATAACATATTTTTGCCTGGCGGATTGCATTTTTTAATGCTTTTGAGTCAGAACTTCCGTGAGCTTTTATTACTGTTTCCTTGACTCCCAGAATCGGCGCGCCTCCATGCTCTGAATAGTCAAATTTGTTTTTAAAACCATAAAGTGCCGGTTTAATAAGAGCTCCGCCTATTTTTGTTCTTGTTGTTGACATAAGCTCTTTCTTCAAACCCTTCATAAGTTCCAAAACAGTTCCTTCAAGAGTTTTCAGGATCATGTTTCCCACGAATCCGTCACAGACTATTATATCCGCTTTTCCCTGAAGTATTTCTCTCGCTTCGATATTGCCTATAAAATTTAAAGGCAGAGCCGTATTCTCAAGGAGGTCATATGTTTCAACCGTGAGCTTGTCGCCCTTTGTTTTTTCAGCCCCTATGTTTGCAAGTGCTATTCTCGGAGCATCTATGTTCATTGCCTTTTTAAGATAAATATCCCCCATAATCGCGAAATCATAAAGGAATTCAGGCTTGGAATCAACATTTGCGCCTGAATCTATAAGTAAAGCCACGCCTCCGTTCATATTGGGTATTAACGCACCCAGTGCCGGTCTTTCAATACCGTTAATTCTTCCGATAATTAAAGTGGCTCCGCCTAACAGTGCGCCGGTGCTGCCAGCTGATACAATTGCATCAGCTTCTTTATTTTTCACAGCATTGAGAGCTTTAACAAGTGAAGAATCTTTTTTGCGCCTTAAAGCCATTACCGGCTTGTCTTCATTGGTTATAACCTCTTCTGCATTTAAAATTTCTATGTTGCTAAAGTCAGATGTACTGCTTTCAAGTATTTTTTTTATTTCATTTTCCTTACCTGAAAGGATAATGCTCACATCGTATTCGTCTCTGGCAAGTATGCTGCCTCTGACAACCGCCTCGGGAGCGTTATCGCCGCCCATTGCATCTACAGCAATTCTCATTTGTGCACCTCTGTTATTTTACATATAGCTTGAAATATGTTCATATTTTTACATAAACTTAGTATAACGTAGTAGGATATATTTTGCAATAAAAAAATAGTGCCTGTGCACTACTTTTTATAGCCCCAACCCCATTTTTCAGAGCTTTTTCTGAAAAATGACTGTAGGTCTTATGCAGCGTAATCAAAATTTATGCAATCTCTACTAAATTTGTGATGTAGCCTGTTTAAGCTTTCGAAATGTATAAGCATTAATTAAATATTATTGCTATTATTCTACGCTCATAACTTCTTTACCGTCATAATATCCGCAAGCTCCGCATACTCTGTGTGGAAGCTTTGTTTCATGACATTGTGGGCACTCAATAACATTTGGAATTGTTAATCTTGATTTTGCCGTTCTTCTTCTATCTCTTCTGGCTTTGGAAGTTTTTCTCTTAGGTACTGCCATTTTAACACCTCCTTAATCCTTTAACAGGTCTTTTAATTTATCAAATCGCGGATCCGTTAAATTGTTTTCACATTTACATTCTTCATAATTTAAATTAACTCCGCAATTAGGGCATATGCCTTTACAATCCTCTTTGCACAATGACTTCATAGGCAATGATAAATAAATCATTTGCTTTATGATTTCTTCTAAATCAACACATCCGTCTGTAATTTTCAGTCGAATTTCGTCAGATTCATCCTCAACGGTTTCATCCAGCTGTTGAAGCAATACCGCCTCAAAGTTCGTTTCAATCGTTTTGTCAAAAGGTTTCAGGCATCTCGCACACTCATCTGCAAGCGTATATTCAATTTTTCCATTCATTACAACACTTTCATCAACCTTGAATACTTCTCCGCTGAAAACTATGTTCTTATGAAGATGTGTTTTGGATAAAAAAACTTCATCATCTATTACAAAATTCTCGTTTATTTTTAAAGAAATCTGTTCAGATGATAAAAACTTGCTTAATCGAATCAACATAATATCACCCTTTTTATTCGCAGAGTTAATTATAAGAGAAAAAAAAACTTTTGTCAAGCAATTTATTTTACAGTTTATTTAACTGCCAATGCTTTTGTATCTCTTGCTATCATTAACTCTTCATTTGTCGGAATAACATATACTTTTACTTTAGAACCGTCTTTTGAAATTTCGGCTTCTTTTCCTCTTATATTATTCTTTGTTTCATCAATCTGAACTCCCAGGAATTCCAGTCCTTCACATACCTGCATTCTTGCCGGAGCTGAATTTTCTCCCAATCCTGCCGTAAATACCAGAACATCCAGTCCGCCCATGGCAGCCGCATATGAACCGATATATTTCTTAACTGTGTATGCAAATTTGTCTAATGCAAGCTGAGCTCTCTTGTTTCCTTCAGCAGCCGCTTCCTCGATGTCTCTGAAGTCACTGCTTACGCCTGAAATACCAAGAACGCCTGATTTCTTGTTCATTAAGTTATCAACCTGATCTGCAGTCATATTATCCTTGTTCATCAGGAATGTTACTATTGCAGGGTCGATATCACCGCATCTCGTACCCATTACAAGACCTTCAAGAGGAGTCATACCCATGCTTGTGTCAAATGACTTTCCGTCTTTTATGGCAGTTAAGCTTGCGCCGTTTCCTAAGTGGCAAGTGATAATTTTTGTTCCTTCAAGACTTTTGCCTAACATGGCTGCAACTCTTTCGGAAACATATTTATGTGAAGTTCCGTGGAATCCGTATCTTCTTATTCCCTGTTCTTCATACAGTTCATACGGCAGCGGATAAATGTATGATTCAGCAGGCATTGTCTGATGGGNNCATTCGGCAGTAATTCCTTGCATGCTTCAATGCCTATGATGTTCGGCGGATTGTGCAGCGGTGCAAGATCAATACATTCTTTCATAGCTTTTATAACTTCGTCATCAATTAATACAGAATCAGCAAACTTTTCTCCGCCGTGTACAACCCTGTGTCCTACAGCATCCACTTCATCCAGTGATTTCACCGCTCCGTGTTTTGGATCAACAAGAGCCTTTAATACAAGGTTTATAGCATCCTTGTGGTTTTCCATTACTTCTTCAATAACGACTTTGCCCTGGCCTGCCTTTTCGTGTTTTAAAACACTGCCTTCAATTCCTATTCTTTCAACAAGACCCTTAGCAAGTACGCTTTCATCATCCATGTTGATTAACTGATATTTTAATGATGAACTTCCGCAGTTAATTACTAATACATTCATGTTATTCCTCCATAGTTAAATAATATATAAAATCTAATAGATTTTAAAAACCAAATAATTTCAAGTTACTCATACGAACAGCTGCATCTGATTATTCTTTCAAACTTTTTATCATTTAATACAAGTATGTCGCAGTTTGAAATAATAAAATCCCATAAATTCGTATCATCGGCAATATTCAGGTACAGAAGCACCGACTGTATCACACCGAAATGAGTCACAATTGCCGACTTGTCCGGCACATTGTCAATAAAATGTGAAATCCTTTTAATTATATCATCGTAGCCTTCGCCTTCCGGGAATTTGTATCTGTGCTTTTCCAGTATCCATTTATCAGTTTCTTCCCTGTAGCCTGCTCTCACTTCATCCCATGTCATATTTTCGAACACGCCAAAATTAACTTCCCTGAGGCAGTCTTCCGTTATAATTTTACTTTCATCAATATTGTTTTCACGGCAAATAAACTTTGCGGTATCCGCAGCTCTTTTTAACGGGCTTGAGTATATGTTGGCAATCCATTCGGATTTTAAATTACGTCCTGCCTGTATTGCCTGCTCAATGCCTTTTTGAGACAATTCAGCGTCGGTTATTCCGCAGTATCTTTTTTGAATATTCGCCTCAGATTTTCCGTGCCGAACTAAGTATATCATAATTATCCCTTTAAAAAAAGTACTAAAGCCATAAATATTATCTGGCTGATTTCAGTTATAAATCCGCATGTGTCTCCGGTCATGCCTCCGATTTTATCTTCGATTCTGCACGATATAAAATAAGAAATCATCAGTGTGGCAAAGCCTGCCGCCAAAATCACGAGCCTGTGAGGCATCAGAATCGCGAAAAAGAGCACTACAAGCATGTTTATGACCAGCACCTTTGTGTTCATGGATTCAATGAACAATGTGCCCATTCCTTTTTCTTTTTTGGCATATTTCTTATTCCATGAAGCAACAATCACACATGCCCTTCCCACAACCGGCATCATAAAGCAGGAATATATGTCTAAATAAGAAAACATAACAAACTGAGAAAGTATAACAATAATAAGACTTATCACCCCAAAGGCTCCTATGTGTGAATCGCTCATTATTTCAAATATTCTTTCCCCAGTTCTTCCCGAAAAAATTCCGTCTGATGTATCTGAGGTTCCGTCAAGATGAATGCCGCCTGTAATGATTATATAACCTATGGTCAGCGCCAGCCCCCTCAGCAATTCATATGTATCATTAAAAATTAAATAAATAAGTCCTAAAAAAAGTCCTATTACCGCCCCCATCAAAGAGTACAGCTGTAAGGCTTTTACGAAATTTTCTTCCTTATACTCAATTTTGTTTCTGATCGGAATACGCGTAAAAAAAGATATAAGATTCAGAAATCCTGAGGCCATTCTACCATTTCACCCCTGTGCTTAAGTTTAATCGGTATTCCCGAAAATATAAAATACATAAAATCCGCTTTAATGCCTATTTCCCTGTTAATTCTTCCGCTGATGTCTCTGAAATAATTTCCCATGTAGTAAGACGGAACCACACCCATGCCTGTTTCATTGGACACGATAATCAGTTTTTTGTTATTATTGTTGCAGACATCTATTAAAGAAATGACTNNTTCGGTAATTTTCTTTTCCAGCCTGTTGACGTCTTCTGCCATGCAGCTGTCAAAATCAATTCCGCTGACATACATGAAATTTCCGATTAAAGTGGTTATGCAGTCCAGTAAAACAACTTCACATTCGATAAACTCCTCATGATTTATCAATGTTTTAAAATCCGAATACATTTCAAGCGTGCTCCATGGCTCAGGTCTCTGCGCCCGATGTTTCCTGACTCTGTCAGCCATAGCCTGATCCGTCACCACTGCCGTGGCTATATAAAGCACCTTTTCACCGTATTCTTTTGCCTTTAATTCGGCAAATGTGCTTTTACCGCTTCTTGCACCGCCTATTACAAATGTTACGCTCATTTTCACACCAACTGTCAAATTATTAGGATAACCTTAAATATTATATCATTTATAACAAAAAAATCAAATAATTTTCTATAAACCTCCGGACTGTTCTGCGCCATTCTTAATCGGACACTGCCATTGAGACAAACATCTTATTGACATTGTCTCGAAATGTAATTATTATTATATAAAACTGTTTATGGTGATACTATGAAAATAACCGGTGTTGTTGCCGAATATAATCCCTTTCACATGGGACACGAATTTCAATTAAAAAAAGCACGCGAACTATCTTCCTGCGACGGCATAGCCGTAGTCATGAGCGGCAATTATGTGNNTAATAGAGCTGCCCATGCCGTTTTCATGTCAAAATGCAGAAATGTTTGCTGATGCGGCGGTGAAGGAATTAAATAAAATTCCGGTAAATGCGCTGAGTTTCGGATGTGAAAACAGCGATACAAAGCTGCTTAAAAATATTGCACGTGTGCAGCTGAGCACAGAATTCGGCAATAAAATCAAAGAAGAAATAAAAAAAGGCATGTCCTATCCAAGAGCCATGTCGAATATAATAAAACTCTTATTGGGTGAAGAAGCCTTTAATGCGGCAGCCTCTCCAAATAACGTGCTTGCGGTGGAATACATTAAAAGTACCATGAAACATAATCTAAAGTGGGATTTTGTGCCTGTAAAACGAATCGGCAAAGCTCATAACGATACATCCTTCACAGGGTGTTTCGACAGCGCCACGGCAATCAGAAAAACAATATTAAACTCTGCCGCAAAACACACAAAATCTGTTCCATTAAAAAGTGCGGAACAACTCTATAGATTTTACAAAGAGCACGGCTTCAACAGATTTAACAACTGTCTGGACCTGCTGTACTATAAAATAATCGAACTTGGCCCGGATGGATTAAATGACATTTACGAAGTAACCGAAGGCTTAAATAATAAAATATACTCAAATATTTTTAAATATGACAGCATTGATGAATACATTATGTCCCTTAAGTCAAAACGATACACTTATTCAAGATTAAGAAGAATGCTTCTCAACATACTTCTTAACATTACTGATTATGACATAAAATACTTTATGTCATCTCACGAGAATAATCACATTAAAGTTCTGGCATTTAATGACGTGGGAAGGCAGATAATTAAAGAAGCACGAAATAACGGAACTACGGTAATTAACCGGTATTCCGACTACAAAAAAAACAATATTGATGCCGAGGACCTTCCTCTGTTCAAGCTGACAAACAGAGCCTCAAACATCTACTATATTCCATTGAAAAACAAAAAATTAAACAGCGAATATATTTTAAATGCCGTATATGTAAAAAAATAATGAGGCGAAAACATCTGAGGAATCAATCTGTGTATCTCTTCGCTTCCTTTAACACTAAGAAAAGTTTTTGCATCATTAAACATATATGAATCCTGGCTTAAATATATATCATAATGGACCCCCGCCGACAATAAAATATGTTATGGGGGTTGTATTATGTTCAGGAGAAACTTTGTACCAATATTAATTTTACTGCTGATTTGTATTTTTATATTTAAGCCAGCAACTGTATCGGAAGGTGCTTTCAACGGATTGAAAATATGGGTTAACAACATAGTTCCGTTTTTATTTCCCATGTCTGTGCTGTCCAACATACTGCTTCAATATAACTTCCTGTACAGCCTGTTTGGAAGACTGGATTTCATTTCTGTAAAAATATTAAAAAGCAAATATGCATTCATACCTTTTTTCATAAGCCTTGTCTCCGGCTATCCTTCCGGCGCAATGACAGTCAATACAATGACCGGCTGCAGAAGAATAAGTCAGAACGAAGCTAATTACCTTACTGTAATCGCCAATGACTGCAGCTTTCAATTCATAGCCGGAGCCATTTCTTTCTCTATGCTGGGAAATCTTCAGCTTTATAAATATATAGCCATTCCTCACATTGCCGGAGCTGTTTTGCTCAGCTTTTTAATCAGAAAAGAAAATACGCCGTTAAATATTTCCAAAAGCGTAAGATTGAAGTCCGTTCCTTTTCACAGCGCCTTCAGCTTTGCCATCAATAAATCTGTAAAAGGAATTTTGATGGTTGGCGGTGTAATAGTGATTTTTTCGGTATTTTCAAATTTTTTGGACGACAGCCTGTCAGCGGCGGCAAGTGCATTTTCTTTGAGCGCCGGCATGAAAGACATAATATATTCATTGATGACGGGTTCTCTGGAAATGACCAACGGCTGCAGCATAGCTGCTTCTTCGGCATATGTTCCTTTAGAAATAAAACTGATAATCATTAATTTTCTCATAAGCTTTTCCGGGATGTCTGTTATATTTCAAACCATCGCCGTAATCAATGAATTTGATTTCAATATTAAGAACTATATATTTTATAAATTCATACACGGCGTTATTTCTGCCTTCCTTTGCATTATTTTATTTGCGCTGTTCTAAAAACTTATTGATATAACAATGGAAAACAGGTATAATATTAAATAAAAATTACAGGTGATAAAATGATAGATGTAACATTAGTAGGAACCGGCGGAATGCTACCTCTTCCTGAAAGATTTCTGGCTTCATGCCTTATTGAATACAACGGAAATTCCATACTCATTGACTGCGGCGAAGGAACACAGATTTCCCTTCACAAGGGCAGGTTAAGCATGAGCAAAATAGGCACTATTTTAATTACTCACTGCCATGCTGACCACGTATCCGGACTTCCGGGACTGCTGCTCACAATAGGAAACCAGGGGCGTACGGCGCCTTTAAATATTATAGCTCCGAGAGGAAGTACCAAGTACATTAACTCACTGCTGGTTGTGTGCGGATTTCTTCCATATGAAGTAAGAATAGCAGAGCTTCACGATACAAAGCCGCAGGAATTTGAACAGATAGGACTTAAAATAACTTCCATCCCTTTGAAGCACCACATAAATTGCCTTGGATACAGTCTGGAACTGCCATTAAAGCCGCATTTTCAGCCGGACAAAGCCAAGGAACTCAATATTCCCGTTAAATTCTGGAGAACCCTGCACAGCGGAAACAGTGTAAAAGTCGACAGCAGCACTTATACTCCCGACATGGTTTTGGGAGAGCCGAGAGATCCTGTTAAAATAACTTATGTTACCGACACGAGACCGGTGAAGTACATAAAAGACATAGCCAAAAACTCTGATTTGTTCATATGCGAAGGAATGTACGGCGAAGATGAACAGCATGACAATGCCGTTGAAAAAAAGCACATGATATTTTCGGAAGCGGCAGCTATCGCAAAGGAAGCATGTGTTAAAGAAATGTGGCTGACTCATTTCAGCCCNNGCAGTAAAAATATTTCCCAACACACGCATAGGAAAGGATTTGATGAGCACAACTTTAAAATCCGATTAGCAATAACATCCGTGGTAACTTACATATATGGTATAAAAAAAAGGCGCAATGCGCCTTTTTATTTTTTCCCTTTCAGTCTTTTCAGCCTGAAAAAGTCTTCTCTTTCTTTTTCTTCAAGAACTTCCGTAATATATTTAACCTGGTCTTTATATTTTGGTATCTGAACATATTTTAACGCGTTAGTTCTTTTCTTTGTTTTTTCTATTTCCTTGGCAAGCTTGAAAATTGAATTCTCCACTTCAGCCAGTTCATAAATTTTCTCTTTTACAATCTGGAATTTCTGTCTCGCTTCATCAAGTGATTCGTTGGATTTATGAAACCCGTATGCAAGACTGATATCTTTGGTTGATTCGTATTTTATTGTAGGTATGTCAATTCCCATTACACTTTTCAGCAAAATTTCATATGATTCTTCTTTTGGAATACTGTAAGACATATCTTCAACATTTTTAACACCCAGTGTTACGTTGGCTTTCTGCAAAAATCCATATGCTCCATCGAGAACTTCGTATACCTCATTGTACATACTTCTTGCCTTGTTTACATAAACCATCATTTCCTTAATGAGAACATTTCTTTTTTTGTCTAAAAGTTCATATCCTTTTATTGAAAGCACCAGAGATGACTTGGCTTTAATCAGGTTTGATTTAGTAGGTGCAATTAATATTGCCATAACTATCTCTCCCTGTTATAATCATAGTATTTCTCTATTAATTCGCCCTTCATACGATCAAGTTCCGTAACCGGAAGAATTGATAATATGTGCCATCCTAAATCTAATGTTTCATTGATGCTTCTGTTCTCGTTTTTACCCTGTGCTCGGAACTTGCTTTCCAATTCACGTCCGAATTCAAGATACAGCCTGTCAATATCACTTAAATCATCTTCACCGATAATCTGAGATAAACTTCTTATATCCTGAACTTTTGAATAAGATGCGTAAATCTGGCTTTGCAGATCTGCGTGATCCTCTCTTGTATATTCTGCACCAATACCGTCCTTCATTAAACGTGAAAGTGATGGCAGAATATCTATAGGAGGATATACACCCTTGTGGTTAAGTTCTCTGTTCAAAACAATCTGTCCTTCGGTAATGTAACCTGTCAGGTCAGGAATCGGGTGGGTTATATCGTCATTAGGCATTGTCAGTATTGGAATAAGTGTTATTGAGCCCTCACAGCTCTTTAACATACCAGCTCTTTCATAAATTGTTGAAAGGTCTGAATACAGATATCCCGGATATCCCTTACGTGACGGAACTTCTTCCCTTGCGGATGATATTTCACGAAGTGCTTCAGCATAGCTGGTCATATCCGTTAAAACAACAACCACGTGCATGTTATGCTTAAATGCTAAATATTCGGCTGCTGTAAGAGCACACCTTGGAGCTGAAATTCTTTCGATAATCGGATCATCGGCCGTATTGATGTACATAGCAACGTGATCCAGAACTCCTGCCGTCTCAAAGCTTTTTCTGAAATAGTCTGCATCGTCATGTCTTACACCCATGGCGCCGAACACAACGGCAAAGTTCTCGCTTGTGGCACCTTTGATTTTTGCCTGTTTTACCAGCTGTGCCGCAAGTTCTTTGTGAGCCATACCGTTTCCTGAAAATATAGGAAGCTTCTGACCTCTGATAAGTGTCATTAATGCATCTATTGCAGAGAACCCGGTCTGAATGAAGTTCTTCGGATATCTTCTTGCAACCGGATTGATAGGTCTTCCGTTGATATTTTCCTTCATATCGGAAATTACCTGGTAAGCACCGTCGATAGGCTCACCTACACCATTGAAAGTCCTTCCCAGTATATCTTTTGAAAGCGGTATGGTCAGCGGCTCACCTGTAAGGTTAACNNTTCTTCATTGTCTACTTTAATATTGATTGTTTCTCCGTAGGCAGCATCTTCTATTCCGGAAAGAATTATTAAAGGACCTTCTATTTTATCTAATTTTAAATATTCTTTTTTCATCTAAACACTCCCTACTCATACTTTTGTCTCAAGTCGCTAAATGTTTTAACAACCTTGTCGTTTAAAACATCCAACAGCTCTAATTTATCATTCGGAATGTCATATTTTATCTTTAAAATATCCTGAATAATGGATTCTTTTCTTATTACGGAAATCGGAATTCCTATTTTAACACACTTTAATGCCTCTTCATAGAATGTGTTAATAATTTTTAACATCTTGTATTGTTTTTCCAATGTAACATAAGAGTCTTCCGCATGAAGTGCATTTTGCTGCAGGAATCCTTTTTTAATCATTCTTGCTGTTTCAAGAACCAGTGCCTGGTCGTTTGGAAGCACATCTTCTCCTACCAGTTGAACTATTTCATTTAACTTCTCGTCTTCCTGCAGAAGAACAATCATTTTATGCCTTAAATCAAGCATATCGGGAGAGACATTTTCTTCGTACCAATCCGCAAGCATATCGACATATCCGCTGTAGCTTGTCAAATAGTTAATGGCAGGATAGTGTCTTGCATAAGCCAGTTTTTTATCAAGGGCAAGAAATCCCGAAACGAATCTCTTCGTATTCTCCGTAACCGGCTCCGAGAAGTCTCCTCCAGGAGGAGAAACCNNATAAATACTTGCTTCACGGGCCGCAACCGGCATGTTTGAAGTATTTGCAATAAGCACTGTTCTTTCCATCAATGGTCTGTTGGTTCTCGGGTCAATCAGTTTAGGGAATTCTTCCAGAACGTCGGTCATCTCATTTCCACGTTCACCGCAGCCGATGTAAACAATTATGTCGGCATTGCTCCATTTTGCAAACTGGTGCTGCGTTACGGTTTTTCCGGTTCCGAATCCTCCCGGAAGTCCGACTGTACCACCCTTGGCTATGGGATAAAAGCTGTCGATAACTCTTTGTCCCGTAATTAACGGCTTATAAAGCGGAAGTCTTTCTTTTATCGGTCTCGGCGTTCTTACAGGCCATTTTGTACACAGCGTCAGATTTTCCGTTTCTTTGTTTTCTTTTTCTATTACAACTACCGTATCGTTTAAGGTATACTTACCGTCACGTACTACTTTAACAACAGTTCCCTTCACATTGAACGGAACCAGAAGTTTATGGAGTATTCTGTTGGTTTCCTGGACAGTCGCATATACATCTCCTGCTTCCAGCTTATCTCCGGCTTTTGCCGTTATTGTAACATCCCATTTTTTCTCCATGTGCAGTGTCAGCAAGCCTATACCTTCAGGTATAAAGTCTTTATTTATTTCCTGGATTTTTTGCAGCGGTCTCTGAATGCCGTCAAAAATATTTCCGATCATTCCCGGCCCTAATGTAAGGGACAGCGGACTTCCGGTTGAATAAATGGTTTCTCCTGCCTTCAGTCCTTCGGTTTCCTCATAAACCTGTACTGTAGCCACATCACCTTCAAGTGAAACAACTTCACCTATAAGTTTCTGCTTTCCTACAGTAACCATTTCGTGGACTTTAAATGAGCCCATTTTGAAACCCTTAACAACAGGTCCGTTTATTGAGCTAACAATTCCTTTAATATTAGCCATTATAATCACCTGCCTCTAAAGTTTCAAATATTGTCTGCATAATATAAGTTTTATTATCTTCCAGAACGGCGTCAATGGACAAATCTATCTTAACATTTTTTTCGGTAAATTCCGCAATGAGTCCGCCTGTAATATCTTCTGTTGTTTTAAAAATAACTTTGTTGCTGTTTGTTTTATTTATTTCATTTTTAATAAAATCGCTGTATTTTTCTTTATCATTATTAGTAACATAAATAACTATGTCTTTCTTTCCGTAGTTTTTTATGCCATCAGATAATTTTGATATTATATTTGACAAATAAGTTTTATATTCATTTGAATTGACAAATTCCTTTAATGTAGCCCTGAATTTGTCCATAAATATATAATAATATTTTTCCTTTAATGCCATTATATCTTTTTTTATGATGACCTTTCATTTACTAATACTTTCAGCGCGCTTTACCTCGGCTCTGTTAACTGCCTTTTCTTCTATTTCCTTTGCTTCCTTATCCACATCGCTTTTTAACTTGTCAAGCTTACTTTCGTATGAACTTTCCATTTCCTTTAAATCTTCAGCCAAACGAACATCTGTGGATTGATTTAGAAGCTTATAAAAAAGTTTTAATTTTTCTTCTATCGTAATCATAAATCACCTCATATATGAATGCCAACTGAATCTCTTATATAATTTTTTATGGCATTATATTCTCTGATAGAACCATGTCTATCAGGAATTTCAACAAACAGAGGAGTTCTGGATTTTAATTTATATTCCAGATACTCATCTCTGACCATATCTACTATTCTTTCTGTAAGAATCAAGATTCCTATATCTTGATTCTTAACAGCTGTTTTTAATTCTTTTAAAGCATTTTCTCTGTCTTTGACAATGACACCGTCGATACCTACAAGTCTTAATCCAACCCATGTATCTCTGTTATCACTAATTAAAAAACTTTTCATACTTATTCTCTTTTCATTTTATTTTATTAAACGAACAGAATTAATATGGAAATAATCATACCGTAAATTGCAATACCTTCAGCCATACCAACGAAAATTAATGTTTTACCAAGTATTGACTGGTCTTCTGAAATAGCTCCGACTGCTGATGAACCAACTGAACCAACAGCCAAACCTGTACCAATTGTCGCTATACCTGTTGATAACGCAGCAGATAAATATTTTAATCCGTCTGATAATGAACCGCCTGCTGCAGCTCCTGCTGCTGCCGGTGCTGTTTCAGCAAAAACATTTCCGCCGAAAAATGTTGAAATCATAACGCCTGCCATAACAAGACCAAATGCCGATACTGTTGCCAGTATAGATTTTTTTATACTTCCTTTTTTACCTTTTTTCATTGCTTTGTAGCCATATACGATTGTTCCTACTGAGATAGCAGCTGCTAATAATAAAAATATAATTTGCATAATTTGAATTCTCCTTTATTCTTTGTATTTATATTGTTAATTTAATTTTATCGGTTTAAATTCCAATCCGCCGCCCCTGAAGTATTTGCTGAACATTTCATAATACTGCAGACGGAGACCCTGGATAAATACTATCAATCCTTCAAGAGACAATATTAATATGTTGCCAACTATAAGAATTAATACTTGCAAAACTACATTGGTCATCATCTTTGAAATAACCATGAAAGCCAAGAATAATCCCGCATGGTTCAATGCAAACGCACCGACACGGACAAATGAAATTGAGTTGCTCAATGTGCTCAGTATAGTTTCTATTGCTTCAAATATACTTTCTGTCAAATAAGAACCCGCACTTTCATGGAATAAAGGTCTTTGACCTAAAATTAGGTTTGTGATCGGCTGCTTCAATATTAAAATAAGCAAACTTATCACCAGAAGTGCCAGTGTCAGTCCTAATGGTATATTTATAATTTTCGTTATTGCAACTATTGTCAATATGAAACTTATAAAGAATACATATCCCACAATGCCGTTCTTACCAAAAACACCTTCTTCAATATCGCCGTTTTTCAATGAATTTATTATTCCATAGGCATATGAAGCTGTTAATACAATAATACCGTACAAAATACCTGCAACTAATATCTTTGGTATATTAGCAGGGCTTAAAGGACCGCCTTCAATCAGGCTTGGAATCCACGGAAGTTCATGCTGTTCAAGTCCGAACAAACTGCCGTAAACACATCCGAATATCATTGAACATGCACCGAGTCTCATAGCAAGACCACCTGCAGCTTCCATTTTCTTGCGTATTAACAGGCCGGCTAAAAAGTATACAAGGCCCTGACCTATATCTCCGAACATTATACCGAATGCCAGACAATATGTTATTGCCAGGAACGGAGTCGGATCAAGTTCGTTGTATGCAGGAAGACCGTACATTTTTACAATCATTTCAAAAGGTTTTGAGAACCAGTTGTTTTTTAATTTGGTAGGTACGATCACATCATCTCCCAAATCTTGAGCTGATTTGGCAGAAATTCTGTATTTATCGGTCACAGATGAAATTGCTTTTTCTACTTTTTCCTTATCGCTTTCTTTCACCCAAACATCAATCGAGAAAGAATTGTTTCCAAAATCTGCTCTTTGCTCTAATTCCGCAATTTTATCTTCTAATTTAAGAATATTATAAATTTTAAATAAATCTTTCTTATTTTTTTCTTTTTCTGCTTCTAATGATTTTGAAATGCTGTCAATATCTTTTTGAAGACTTTCTAACTCGGAATCAATCTGTTTAAGCTTTTCTGAAGGGATTCCGATGTATTCTTCAGGTATGACATACTTATTCCAATTAATTGATTTTAAAAGATTTTCAGTTTCCTTCTTGAATTGTTTAGGATAGATAACCATGTACATATATTCGGATGATGATTTGACGCCACCTATTTTCAACACTATCGCACTTAGATTGCCGTAGCTTTTCTTTAAACGCGACTGGTTTTCACTGGAGAATGTCCCAATTTCATAATCAAAATAATACATATCCGCAATTTTGCTGAAATCAACATCTTTTCCCACAAAGCTGTCTATCTTTTCTCTTAATTCAAGCAGACAACTTATTTGTTGTTTCTTATTATCAATTTCTTTAACTTTTTCACCTATGGATGATTGAATCCTCGATAAATCCTTTTTTGCCTTTTCCAAACTATAGTTTTTTCCAAGCAAAATATTTTTATCTATTATTAATTCCAGACCCAATCCCTTGCTTAATTCCTCAACAGAGCTTAAACAATCGCCGTGGCTTGCGCTGACATTGTCAGATTTTTCTGATTTGTCAGATGCTGTCCCGTTACTAATATTATCAGACGCCATAATACTTTTAACGGTCGAACCCATAATTTCTGATTCGTATTGATGAACAGCCAGATAATTGTTGTATGCACTGCTGTTTTCCACATTTAGATTTAAATGTGCATTTTCACAAAATATAAGTTCTTTTAAAATTGAATGCATGTTATCCAGCGATCCAATGATTTTTAAAAGAACCATTTTTTCTATAGCCATATAGCCTCCTCCCTTACTAAATCTTATATGCTAAATATCCTTTTAGCTTTTCCCTCGGTACCTGATACTTAACTCCTTCAACAATAGATGTCAGATCATTAATCACTATATCTAACAAATAAATGAATGATATCGCTGTGCCAATGTTATTATAATTTTTACCTTTTAGATAATCAAACATATAAGAGTTTATCACAACATTAATATCTATTTCAGCATCATTTAAATCCTGTAAAAGGTCATATTTCAAAAACTTTTTTACCAAGTCTCTAAACTCATCAGTTGATTTGGAATAACAAAGCTTCTTTAATCTGTTTAAATCTATATCTTTGCCGCCTTCCAAACTGTAGTTGAAAATCTCTTCGGGCGAAATATTATAATATTTAAGTGCCCTGTAAATCCACTGTATGTTTAAAAGGTCAACTTTCAATCCGACAATTTCCCGAACAGCTTTCAAATCTTCCTTATCTAATTTTTCAGCCGCCTCAAAAAGTGTCTTGTACAAAACAACATAAAGCTTCATTTCTATATGGAAATCTCTCTTTAAAGCATCTTCTCTGGTAAGATTTCTTAAGCCATTATAGTAAGGAGTCTTTTTAAGCTTACCTGTCAATTGTTCAACGCTTTTTGAATTTAGAATATCATCAAAATTTACGGTGGAGAAAAGTTCCGAATGAACAAACCTTTCACTTAAATTATACAAAGATTCACCTCTCGATAATTTTCTAATTACCAGGCTTAAATCTCTTATTTCTTCTTCCATAAGCATTATTCGGATGAATTCTTTATATTCTCCTGAAAAATAATGAAGCAGATTCTCTATTTCCTTTGTTTTTAATCTGCTTATGACTTCTTCAAGACTATCTCTGTTCATATTGGATATGACTACGTCATCAAAGGTCTTTTTTATCTCTTCATTGTTTTTAAAAAGCTCTGACAGATGCTCTACAGAAGAACTTTCCAAATACTTATTCCAATCATTAATATTTAAAATACGTCCCTTTTTTGTTAAAATTTTCGTATTTACAGCATAGAATGCCATGTTAGGGTTCATGTTACCCCTCCAGTACAAATAACTTATTAAATATTTTTTGAATTAATTTTTTTTCTGATTTTGAATACCTGCTGTCTATTGATGCCGAAATATTTTTAACCTGCTCTGTCTGTGACTTTTCATTTTGCATTATAAAAGCATTTGTTTCCTCAGCTATTTTTTGAGCTTTATTTTTTGCGTCTGTCAGCTTTTCACCACGATAACTTGATATTAAGTTTTCGTACTCTTGCTTTTTGCTCAATAACATTTGTTCGCTTTTTGTTTTATTCTCAAAAGCCATAGAATCAATTTCTATAATTTTATCAATTATTTCCTTCAAATAGCAACTCACTCCTTATCTATTTTTTTACATTACCAAGTATTATAGCATTGTTTGAATTTCAATTCAAATTAATTTTTTTTGCAATTTATGTCGATTGAGCTTTAAAAAACGAAGATATATATCCAGGCTCTGAATTGCTCCACAACTCTCCATATTTCTTATTTTAACTCCAAATTGCAAATTTGCCGGCAGCTATTACTAAGTTTTCAACGTAGTTGAATCCTTATAATAATTCTGTTTAATAATACCGTATTTCAGAAACAATCGTTAGTAAAAAGTGCACATTTTTTTAAAAATAGTTACTTTTTTATAACTTTAACAGCAAATTATTTTGCTCTTACATAATCTGTGTACCGTTTAATTTTATTGCTAAGCAACAAAATTTAAGATAAAATAATATATAGATTATTTGCGGAGGTTTGAAAATGTTTGATAAAAATATGGTTAAGGAAACTATGTTGATAGCTTTCGGCTCTTTTGTCGTCGCATTGGGAGTTTATTACTTCATGGTGCCGGAAAATTTAGCGACAGGAGGAGTTACCGGACTTTCAATAGTTTTAAGCAATTATCTGCCAATACCCGTTTCATTAACAAACTTTGTTTTAAATATTTTATTATTACTGGTAGGTTTTATACTCATCGGAAAGGAATTCGGAGGGAAAACAATTTTATCAGTTTTTTTCCTGTCATTTTTTATGTCTTTAATGGAAATTTTTCATCCCGCAACAAAACCGGTAACCGATGAAATACTGTTAAACCTCATATGCGGCATCGTAATTTCATCCATGGGCTTATCTATAGTCTTTAACCAGAATGCTTCAACCGGTGGTACAGATATACTGGCAAAATTATTTAACAAATATTTCAATTTGGATATGGGAAAAGGTTTAATGGCTGCCGACATAATTGTTGTGATACTTGCTTTTTTTACATATGGAATTCAGACAGGAATTATCGGTGCCTTCGGGTGGTTTTTAAACGGAATCGTGATTAATTACTTTATAGACGGTTTTTCCGTAATAAACGAAGTAGTCATCATTACCAAACATCCGGCAGAAGTAAAGAAATACATTTTTGAAACCTTGGACAGAGGTGTTACTATATACAAAGCTGAAGGCGGATATACAAACGAAAGCAAGGACATAATAGTAACATTGCTGGAAAGGAAAGAATATTTCATATTAAAAAAAGAAATGAAGAAAATCGATCCTGAGTCGTTCGTAATTGTAAGAACTGTACAGGAAGTATACGGATTCGGATTTTCAAGATTTTAGAAAAATTTAATATTCATTTAATATTTTGGCATTATTATGTTTATAAAGGGGAGGTAATTTAATGAATACACAAAAATTTACCCAAAAATCATTAGGGGCAATTCAGGATTCTCACAATATTGCAATAGAGCACATGAATATGCAGATAGAGCAGGAGCATTTGTTATATGCTCTCATAAATCAGGAAAGCGGTTTAACAGGACAGCTTCTGACTAAAATGAACATTGACGTTTCATACCTAAAAACAAGGATTAAAAATATTATTGACGGCATGCCGCGTGTAACGGGGCCGGGCCGTGAAAGCGGCAAAATTTATGTATCGCCGGACGTAGACAGAATATTGACAGAGGCAGAAAGACGTGCCGAAAGAATGAAGGACGAATACGTCTCCGTAGAACACATTATGTTATCACTGCTGGAACTACCGAAGCAGAATTTGAAAAAGCTGTACAGTGACTTTGGAATAACGAAGGATGCATTTTTGAACGCACTTTCTTCAGTCAGGGGCAATACAAGAGTTACAAGCGATACGCCTGAATCTACCTATGATGTACTTTCTAAATACGGAGCTGATTTAGTTGAGCTGGCGAAAAACAATAAGCTTGACCCTGTCATAGGAAGAGATTCAGAAATAAGAAACGTAATCAGGATTCTTTCCAGAAAAACCAAGAATAATCCGGTGCTAATAGGAGAACCGGGCGTAGGAAAAACGGCCATTGCAGAAGGTTTGGCAATACGTATCGTGCGTGGTGACGTGCCGGATAATTTAAAAGAAAGAAAAATATTTTCTCTCGATATGAGTTCCCTGGTTGCGGGAGCAAAATTCAGGGGAGAATTTGAAGAAAGACTTAAAGCGGTATTGGAAGAAGTCAAGAAAAGCGAAGGTAAAATAATATTATTTATAGATGAGCTGCACACCATCGTAGGTGCAGGCAAAACCGAAGGTTCCATGGATGCAGGCAACATGTTTAAACCTATGCTTGCCAGAGGTGAACTTCACTGCATAGGCGCCACAACTTTAAATGAATACAGACAATACATTGAAAAGGATGCTGCCCTT
>DMJQ01000144.1 GCA_003457065.1 Clostridiales bacterium | reverse complement strand
GGCGCTCTTGTTAAGACGTGCCTTGTTTTGATTTATCCTCATAATCTGATGTTTGTGCTTTTCAAGCTGGCGATTATCGAGAAATGAGCCAAGGTTCACTATTTCATCAACTGCTCCGGGAATTTTCGGGTCTATTGTATGAGGTGCGGTTCCGTCCACAAAAGCCGTCTTCAGTCCGGGTATGATAATTCCGTCCAGACTGTTATTGTCGCTTGAACAGTGGATGTATTCAACAGGATAATTTTTCTCCAGCATTTTGGCAGCAAATTTTTTCATAAATGAACTTTTTCCTACACCGGGTCCGCCCTTTAAAATATAAATCCTATCTAATTCCTTAGGGTTAAATAAGTAGTCAAAATAGCTGTAAAAGCCGACAGCTGTGTTGTTGCCCGCAAAAATGTGTTTTTCTTTCAATATATTACCCCCTATTCAATTTTTGTGAGTTATAACATTACATTGAGATTTTTTACAAGATAAAAAACAACAATATATGTCAATAGCATCATTGTTGTATTATATGTAAATCTTATATTGTTGTTAATAATATTTTGAATAGTCAGAAACGGGATGTTTGAGCTAAAAAGAAACGGGCAGCATGCTTTGGAGGGTGGTTACAGAAATTATAATGTAAGTTGCTGCTGCCCGTAGTATGCTTATCAGTCGAAACAAGGTACAAATACAGGCACATTGCCTTTATTTGTGTGCAAAGTCTGCAGTTCAACATTTACACCGTAGATACTCTCGATAGTTTTTGGACTAAGTGTTTCTTTTGGTGTACCATACAACATTATGTTGCTGTTTTTCAGTATTAGTACTTTACCGGCAAATAACAGGGCGTGTTCAGGATTGTGTGTCGAAAGTAAAATTAAGTATCCCTGCTTTGCCAGTTTTTTTACCTGCTGCATTATGCGGAACTGGTTGCCGTAATCAAGGTTTGCAGTCGGTTCATCCATAATCAGAATTTTTGAATTTTGAACAAGTGCTCTTGCAATAAGAACCAACTGGCGTTCTCCGCCGGACAGTTCTGCATAGCCGCGCTCTGCTAAGTGAGAGATGCCAAGCAGTTCAAGTTTTTCATAAACTATCTGCTTTTCCTTTTCACCCGGAGTATTGAACTTATCCATTAAAGCATTGGTTCCCATCAGTGCGGTTTGAAATACAGTAAAGTTAAAAGTCGGTGAATGTGCCTGCGGTATATAAGAAATTTTTCTCGCCATTTCCTTGATGGATTGATGCTTGCAGCTTATACCGTCAACCATAATATCACCTATGTATCCTCTGAGCAATCCCAGTATACAGCGAAATAAGGTTGTTTTTCCGGCGCCGTTTTCTCCCAGAAGACAGACGCATTCGCCTGTATCGGCAGAAAAATTCACGTCTTTTAAAATATTATGGGATTTAAAAGAGAAGCTAAGATCTTTTACATCAAGTGTCATATTTTATCCCCCCTATGCAGTATGAGATAAAGAAAAAAGGGTGCTCCGACAAAAGAAGTTAAAATGCCTATTGGGATTTCCAATGTGGCAAGCAGTCTTGCAAAGTTATCAACAACCATCAAAAAGCCGGCACCCATGAGCATTGACATGGGTAGCATAATACGGTAGTCATGGCCGACGGCAAGACGGGAAAAGTGAGGAATCACAAGTCCCACCCAGCCAATCATGCCGCTTATGGAAACACACGCCGATGATATGAGCGTTGCTGCCGATACGACCAGTATGCGCATAAGATTTGTGTTTACTCCCATTGAGCGTGCCTCATCTTCTCCGATGGCAACCAAGTTCATCTTCCATCTCAGTAAAAATAATACAAGCATGCCGAACAATATAGGAATGCTTGCATAAATAAGCTCGTTTACACGTATGGAAGAAATGCTTCCCATCAGCCAGTATGTGATCAGCGGTAATGTATTGTTTGGATCGGCGATGAGTTTAATATACGATGTACCTGCAGAAAACAACGAGCCGATCATGATTCCGGCGAGTACCATGCCAAGGGTAGGATTTTGCCTTACCCTCGTGCTGATTAAATAGGCCACACATACAGCTGCAATGCCGCATATAAATGCATTGATAGAAACAAGTGCGAAGCCAAGTCCAAGGTATAGTGAAAGTGCTGCCCCGAAGCCGGCACCGGCCGAAGCACCAAGCACGTCCGGCGATACCATCGGGTTGCGAAAAAGTCCCTGATAGGCCGCTCCCGCCGCGGAAAGTCCTGCGCCGATAAGTGCTCCCGCAAAAATACGTGGCATACGGATTTTAAATATAACAAGTTCCATGTCAGTAGGCCAATCCTGTGGTGCTCCTGTAAGCTTGCCCCACAGGATATGCACAAGCATATCTGGTGGGACGGGATATTTTCCGAGTGCGAAGCTCAATACAAACACCATCACAAGCAAAAGGGCGAACCCAATTAAAACCCATTTTCCTCTTTTCTCTATGGTGCTTGTCATGTGGTACCTCCAAATTAATTTTTAAAAGTAGAATTTGTGAGCAATTTATCTATCTGCTCATCTGTTACATCACAATGATAAAATAATTTATAAAATTCTTTGGTTTCAGTTTTCATATCATAGTCGTAAACATCAGGGTAAAGCAGGTTGCCAAGCCATTTGATTCCGATTACACGGTTGACTGACGGCGGACGTCCTACCCAGTTGTAAGGACCGTCTGGAATCTCGTAGCACTTCTTATTTTTGACTGCATTGATTTCCTTCCATTCCGGTCTTGTTTCAACATCGCTGTAAATACTGCCCGGAGCAAACATAATTGCATCCGGCTGCCAAAGCATAAGCTGTTCCATGGAGATGTCGCTTGCGCCTCCTCGAACACTTTGTTCAACATCCGCCACATTGAGTGCGCCTACAGTATCAATTACATCTGAATGTACGGTGCCTTTAACAACGGCTGTAAGCCCGGCATCGCCTTGTCCGTAGTATACCTTCACCCTGTCTGCATCAGGAATTGAAGCTGAGTTTTCTTTGGCTTCTGCCAGAGTTTTCTCTACGTATGCAGCTAATTTCTCAGCTTGTTCTTCCTCACCTACAATTTTACCCAATGTTCTGTATGCTTCTGCCATTTTATCAAGTTCCATGTGAACAAATAATGAAGGAATGCCGATTTTGTCCTGAACGCCCTGCATATCTTCTTTCACCGTCGGTTTTGCTTCACCGATGTCAATTACGACTTGAGGTTTGGCTGCCATTACTGCTTCAAGATTCAGCGTATCGGCATAGAAGTTTCCGAATACGGGCAGAGATTTATATTTTAAATCAATATATTCAAACTGTAAATCGCTTAAATCGCTTGCAAGTCCAACCAGCTTGTCTGGACACAGAGTGTAAAGCACAACCTGTGCCAGCGGCCCAGAAGGTGCTATTCGTTCTATATTTGCGGGAATTTCCACTTCTCGTCCCGCAGAATCAGTAAATTTGATTGTTGCATCTTCAGATTTATCAGATTCATCTGAAGGTTGCGGCTCTGTATTTACATCTGACTCTGGAGCATTTGTTTGTTCCGGAGATGTGCCGCTTGAACAGCCTGTGCTTACAAAAATTATTAAGAAAACCAGCATCAGGCACAATAGAGTTTTTATTTTTCTCATATTGCTTTCTCCTTTATTTTTTTATATATTGTAATAAAGATGAATGTTTATCCTTTTATTACCGTTGAAGTAGTTTTTTAAACTATTTATTTTTCTTCATTGGATTCACAAAATCCAACATGTCTCCAACTTTGAATAATTCCATCGTATTGCCTTCCCGTAAAGTCAGTTCACAATTCTTTACATCGTTTACAGTAAAACCGGAGAGGCCGTATATTCCGTGTTCAAATAAAATTGAAGACATGGGCGTGCTTGGACCAACCATTACTATTTTTGCATTTTTGGCCAGAGCCAGAAGCCTCGGCAGGGTTTTGTTAACCAGCGTGCAGCCTGTAATAAAGACGTAATCCTGTTCATCAAGTATGTATTCACAAGCACTATCCGGATAATCACCCCAGGATGGATTGCGTTCAAGAATACTTAAATCGCATATATTATCAAAGCGTTCAAGCATGGGAAAATGTCCTACCACCGCCACTTTTTTGCCTTTGATTTCATCCTGATACAAATCGAAAGCATCAGGGTTGTTTTCGTTCTTGGAAGCGTGAATAATACCGCATTCCGTTGAGCGCTGCGAGTGGTTATAATAGCTGTTGATTGCTGCTACACCTATGGCAGCCTCTACAAAGTTCCACGATTTTGAAAGTCTGGCGGCATCCTTAAGCGGTAATCTGGCTATGCTTCTTGTTTCTGTATATGGTTTTGAGAATACCGGAATTGTCATTGCCAGTCCTACGCTGTTTTCGCTGCTGGTAATCATTGTCCAGTTATGACCGCTGTTGCAATACGCAACCGACAGGTTGTCCGGTATGCGTTNNAGAGTTTCCATGGATTCATTGCATTTATCCTTTCTGATAATATGCTCCGGCATCACAAGCCTTGCATATCGCTTGTCCGTTACGCATTACCTGACGCCCGTCAATGACTTCCTCTCCGCATATGGGGCAAGTCATGGAATCAAGCGGTTTCCCCGGCAAATCAGTCGGTTTGTAATGTACCTTTACACGACTGACTCGAAACATTTTCTCATTGGGAATCGTATTGAAAAATTTGACAAGGTCCTCACCGTCAGGCGGGTATATACGTTCGCTGCGATAAATACGGACTGCTTCGTCTGTCTTTATGTTCAAAAAAGTTGCTGCTGTCTTACCGTAGTCCATCCACTTTAAATTGCGTTTTCCCAGTTTGCATCCTGTTACCGTGCCGATGGCATCTGTCAGGCACCTGTCACATTCAACGTATACGACTAAATCACGAAAAGTTTTTGGATCATCAATGCCAAGTAAATTTAAGGCATATCTGGCCATACGAACGCCGATAATCTGTCCGGAACAAAGATGTCCGTGATATTTAACGGCTTCCTGTAAATCCTGCTCAAATGATTTCATTTTTCTTCCTCCATATTTACAATAAAAATTCCGATTTGCTTCCTGTTTGGAATATATATCGGAAAATCACGCTTGCCTGTATTTTGTGCGTGAACATTTAAAAACTGATTAATTTCATGTGAACTGGCATCAGGGGCATTGTAAATTACAAAGTTTTTGGCATCATCTTCTGAACGAAGCGGTTGCCCGAATTCAATGGTTTCGGTTAAAAGCCTGTAAGTGATTCCCTGCTCCTTTAACTGTTTTTCAATGATTGGAATTGTAGATTTATTTTTTCGACTGTATATTTTAGGATAAAAGGTGCCTGTGTCGGAGGCATTGGCAATGCGAATGAGTTTTTTGCGGCATTGCTGGAAGTATGATTCCATTTCGCCATTGTGACCAAAAAAACTCATTATAAAAATATCGTGAGGATTGGCGGATTTACGGGCATCGGCACATACCGTATTGATATTGCTGATATTCATATCGCCGGCTTTTTTGTTTAATTCATCAATAACATATTTTTCTGAATCGATTGCCGTAATTTGAGATACATAGGGTGCTAAAAAAATATCAAGCCGACCGAGTCCGCACCCAACATCGCACAGCGTGTATTCCTTTTTCAAATACGGTGAAATTTTATCTGCCAGATTTTTGTGAAAATTTGTGTATTCGCTTGCTTCAGCGAACCATCTGATACTTTGTTTTGTCCATTTATAACTCAATTGCAAGTCTCCGTTCGTTATATTTTTCGTAAAATAACGAAAGCTATTTTTTAGTCGATATACTCAAGTATGTTAAAAAATATTCATATATCGACTATAATTTGTATATCATACATACAAAATAAAGTCAAGAAGAATTTCCCTTTGTTTCATGTAATAATATCCTCCAGAGAAAAAATGGCAGGACAATTATATGATTTTGTGATATAATAAAAACAATTGTTTGTAAGGGAAGAAACGGTATGAAATTAATAGTTACAGAGAAGCCGTCGGTGGCAAAGGACATTGCCAGGGTGTTAAATATAAACATGTCACGTGACGGTTATATGGAAAATAATGAATATATAATTACATGGTGCGTCGGGCATTTAATTCAGCTTGCATATCCGGAAGAATATGCACCAAAATACAAAAGCTGGAACATCAATGACCTGCCTATTTTTCCCAGACAGTTTAAATACATGGTCAACCCTTCCACGGCAAAGCAGTATGAGACAGTTAAGTCTCTCATGCTGAGTGATACTGTAGACGAAATAATATGTGCAACAGATGCCGGCCGGGAAGGACAGCTTATATTCGGCTATGTGTATGTAAACGCAGGCTGCAAAAAACCGGTTGAACGATTGTGGATAAGCAGTATGACCGATGAAGCCATAGACGAAGGATTTAAAAATCTGAAAGACAATAAGGAATATTTTAGTTTGTATCAATCCGCAAGGGCACGCTCGGAGGCAGACTGGCTGTNNTGTTTACGGTTAAATACAATCAGATGCTTACAATAGGCAGGGTTCAGACTCCGACACTGTCCCTCATAGTGCAGAGACAGAAGGAAATAGACAATTTTGTCTCACAGCCTTTCTATGAGGTTGCGGCAGAATGTGAAATGTTTACTGCAACATGGTTCAACAAGGACGGAACAAGGATAGACAAGCTTGAAAAGGCAGAAGAAATAGCAAACCGTTGCAAGGATAAGGAAGCAGCTGTAACGAAGCTGAAAACTAAAAGGGCGACGGTGGAAAGACCTCTGTTATATGATTTGACAGAGCTGCAGAGGGAAGGAAACAGGCGTTACGGCTATTCAGCAGAACAGACACTTGAAGCTGCACAAAATCTGTATGAAAAATATAAGCTGGCGACAT
This sequence comes from Clostridiales bacterium, assembly GCA_003457065.1. Taxonomy (GTDB): domain Bacteria; phylum Bacillota; class Clostridia; order Tissierellales; family Sedimentibacteraceae; genus Sedimentibacter. The sequence goes on along the minus strand of DMJQ01000144.1, from coordinate 18,039 downwards.
ATCCGAGAACGGATTCAAGATACTTGGNNAGGGACGGATGGGATGGTGCTGAATACTGTGTGGACAAGGTAGTTAAACAAAAGATAAATGCGGATAAAAGAGTTATAGATGATTCAAAGGTAACAGACCACCACGCCATCATTATAACTCCCAACATACGCAATGTTTCCGGCATAAAACTTCCGGAAAAAGAAAAAAATATACTTAGATTAATAATTGCGAGATTTATATGCGTATTTGACCGTAAACAGGAATACGACCAGACAGACTTGGAAATCCGAGTAGAAAAGGATAAATTTAAAGCAAGAGGAAAAAAGGTGGTCATTCCGGGATGGAAGGAAGTAGAAGACATAATTCTCGGCAAGATTAAAGAAGGTACCGATGAGAAAGAGATTACCATAAGTATTAATGTGGGAGATAAGCTGATGCCCAGGGAAATAAAAGTACTTACCAAAAAAACATCTCCGCCGAAACCATACACGGAAGCAACGCTTCTCACTGCAATGGAGACAGCCGGAAAACAGATTGAAGACGAAAAATTAAGAGAAGAAATGAAATCCATAGGGTTGGGAACACCGGCAACAAGAGCGGGAATTATAGAAAAACTCATTTCAGTAGGTTACATAAAAAGAAACAGGAAGAACCTGATTCCCACTCAAAACGGCATACAGCTCATTGAAATAGTACACGATAAGCTTAAGAAACCTGATCTTACCGGCGAATGGGAAAGTGAGCTGGGAAAGATAGCTAAAAAAGAAGCTTCATCAAAATACTTCATAGCGGATATAAAAAAATATGTCGCTGAAATCATTAGAGAAGGCAAAATGAGCTCGACTAAAAATGTAAGTTTTGAGCAAACAGGGAAGAAAAGCAAAAGAAATGCCGTAGGAACGTGCCCCAGATGCGGAAGAGAAATTTTTGAAAGCAAAAAAAGTTTTTTTTGTGCAGGATATAGAAATTTTCCGTCTTGCAGATTTTCCATGTGGAAAGAAGACAGAACATTGATGGAAAGAGGCATTACACTAACAAAACAGACAGCATCCGAACTTTTGAAAAACAAGCAGGCAGAGGTAGTCGCACGAATAAATGATAAAGATGAGAAGCTATTAATAAAGCTGGCGGATAACGGGTACAGGGTAGGATACTCATTTGAGCAGAATAGCTGAACATGCAGGAATCATAAGCGCTCTTGCATGAAAAACATTAAAAAAAGAAAATGAGAGCATATGAAAGCTATAGCAGGAAAAAACAACTTATAATTATGAAATTTCAAGAAATTCAGCAAAAAATGATTTTTTTTGTAGGTTATGAATAATTGCTTAAAATATTTGTTTATATTAGAATTACACAGGAATAAACTACGAGGAGCATAAAATGGAATTTTTAATTGAAGGTATTACAGAAATTTCGTGGCAGCAAATATTAATGTGGATAATTGGCGGTACCCTCATATATTTAGCAATTGCCAAGGAGTTGGAGCCGTCGCTTTTACTTCCTATGGGATTCGGAGCAATATTAGTTAACATACCCATGTCCGGAGTTTTAAATCAAACGCTGGAGGGCATAGGAGAAGTCAGGGGAATAATTGACTGGCTGTTTGAAGTAGGAATTGAAGCTTCTGAAATGATGCCGCTTCTGCTGTTTATCGGCATAGGCGCAATGATAGATTTCGGACCTATTTTATCTAATCCGCGACTTTTATTTTTTGGTGCTGCGGCACAATTCGGTATATTTGCAACAATAACGGTAGCGGCACTTTTAGGATTTGATATCCGTGATGCGGCTTCAATAGGAATCATTGGTGCGGCAGACGGTCCCACATCAATTTTGGTCTCAATGTTTTTGAAAAGCAAGTACATGGGGCCAATAGCGGTCGCCGCGTATTCATACATGGCACTTGTCCCCATAATTCAGCCTATTGCAATAAAAATGTGCACAACAGAAAAAGACAGAAAAATAAGAATGAAGTACAATCCTAAAAGTGTTTCAAGAATGACCAGGCTGCTGTTCCCAATAGTAGTTACAATAATAGCAGGATTGGTAGCTCCGGCATCAATAGCGCTTGTGGGATTTTTGATGTTTGGAAATCTCATAAGGGAGTGCGGAGTATTAAGGTCGTTATCTGAGACTGCTCAGAAAGACCTGGTAAACTTAATTACGCTGCTTCTTGGAATTACTATTTCAGCAAGCATGAAGGCGGAAAATTTTATTTCGCTGAATACATTGCTGATCATGGGACTTGGTTTGCTGGCATTTGTATTTGACACTATCGCAGGTGTTATGTTTGCAAAATTCTTGAACCTGTTCTTAAAGGAAAAAATAAATCCGATGGTGGGAGCTGCAGGTATTTCTGCTTTTCCGATGTCATCAAGGGTTATTCAGAAGATGGGACTTGAGGCGGACTCACAAAACCACCTGCTTATGCATGCAGTGGGAGCAAATGTAGCGGGACAGATAGCATCAGTTATAGCCGGAGGAGTTATAATCGGTCTTGTTCCGGTACTTATATAGGAGGTAAGTATGGACGTTAATGTAATCAGTTCATTTAAGCTTATGGGAATGGGAATGGCTGCCATATTCCTGGTTATAATCATAATTTATGCGTCTGTAAATATAATGCTTAAGTTAACAGCCGATAAAAAGCAATAAGTTTTTCAATAGGAAGGATGGAAAAATGAGAATTAATAAGCATACGTATATCCTTGTCATGCTTTTAATAGCAGCAATTGCATTGACAGCAGTGTTTGGTATCAATGCAGGGTCGATTAAGATAAAAGGCATGAAGGAAATAAGATTCGGAATAGATATAAGAGGCGGAGTAGAAGCCGTATTCGAGCCTGCCAATCTTGACAGGGTTCCTACAGAACAAGAGCTTGCAACAGCAAGAGCAATAATGGAAACAAGAATGGATGCTCAAAATATTTTGGACAGGGAAATAACTGTGGATAAGAACAGCGGACATATTATAATAAGATTTCCGTGGAAATCCGGAGAAACAGACTTCAATCCGCAGGAAGCAATTGCCGAACTCGGCGAAACTGCAAAACTTACATTCAGAGATCCTCAGGGCAATGTTTTAATCGAGAACGAACATGTTAAGGAAAGCAAGGTTCAGCTGGATAAGAAAACTAATCAGCCGGTAGTTACATTGGTATTTGATGATGAAGGAGCTAAATTATTTGCTGAAGCAACAGGAAACCTTGTAAATCAAAGAATATCTATTTACATGGATGAAACTTTAATATCATCACCTATGGTAAATGAAAAAATAACCGGAGGAAACTCCGTGATTTCAAATATAGGAAGTACGGAAGAAGCAAAAGCATTGTCAGATAAAATTAACTCAGGTGCTCTGCCGTTTTCACTCATATCAAAAAATCACAGCACAATTACACCTACAATGGGTTCAGGCGCTCTTGATGTCATGATTAAAGCAGGAATAATTGCATTTATATTTGTAGGTTTGTTTATGCTTATATATTACAGAATGCTCGGAGTAATTGCCTGTCTGGCGCTTATTCTTCAGGTATCGGTGCAGATGCTGGCTCTTTCAGTACCGCAGATGACGCTGACGCTTACAGGTATAGCAGGTATCATATTGTCAATCGGAATGGGTGTGGATGCCAACGTAATAATTTCTGAGAGAATCCGCGAAGAATTAAATGAAGGCAAATCGCTGGGATATTCCATCGACACAGGTTATGACAAAGCATTTTCGGCGGTGTTTGACGGAAATATAACAACAATAGCTGCTGCAGTAATAATGATGATATTCGGAACCGGTTCCATGCTGTCATTTGGTTATACTCTTATGGTAGGATGTATATTAAACTTTGTTTCAGGCGTTACAGCTTCAAAGATAATGACAAAATCAATCAGCATGAACAATGCATTCATGAAGAAATCCCTTTATGGAATGAAAGTAAAGGAGGCAAAATAAATGATCAGATTTTATAAAAAAAGGAAAATATTTTTTGCTATTTCATTCGCTATAATGCTGGCAGGGATTATTTCTTTAATTATTAACGGAGTCAATTTGTCCATTCAGTTTAAGGGAGGGGCAATAATCAAATATTCATATACAGGAGAAATAAACCCAGATCAGGCTGCAAGCAAGGCATCTGAAGTATTGAACAGGAATACGGAGGTGCAGCTGACTGATGATTTGTCGACACACAGCAAGAAGATAGTACTGAATCTGTCCGGAAACAGCGGTCTTGAAGCAAGAGATCAGGAAGAGCTGGATAAGGCATTAAAAGAAGAATTCCCAGAGGCTAATTTAACATTATCAGAATCCAGTGTTGTAGAGCCTTTTATAGGAAACAGATTTTTAATAAACGGCTTAATAGCAATAGCTCTTACGTCATTATTCATTATACTTTATGTAAGGTTCAGATTTAAAAAGATCTCCGGGCTGTCTGCAGGCGTGATAGGGCTCATAGCCATGCTTCACGATGTGCTTGTAGTATTCTTTACATTTATAATTTTCAAGATGCCCATTAATGATTCATTTATAGCGGTAACTCTTACAATAATAGGTTACTCCATAAATGATACGATAGTTATTTATGACCGTATAAGGGAAAATCAGCCGTATTATGCTAAGAAATCTTTTGAGGAACTGGTTGATTCCAGCATAAATCAGACATTGTCAAGATCAATCAATACAAGCCTTTCAACAGGCATAAGCATTTTGATAGTATGCATACTTGCTTACATGTACAATATTGATTCCATAAAGACATTTGCCGTACCAATGCTTATAGGAATAATAAGCGGATGTTATTCGACAGTATGTCTGGCAGGTCCGATGCTGGTTATGTGGCACAATAAAAAACAAGCTTCGGCATTATAATTTAGCGGAGGAAAGTTATGAAGGAGTATGTAGGTTCAAGATTAGTAAAATCGCAGGAACTGAATCATCACGGCACATTGTTCGCCGGCAGGACAGCAGAATGGTTTGTGGAGTCGGCATTTATTGCCGCCGCATCAACAATAGGAGAACCAAAAAATGTAGTATGCCTGAACATACACGGTTTATTGTTCAAGCACCCGGTAAATAACGGCGATATTGTAAAATTCACCAGCAGGGTTGTTCATTTGGGAAGAACCAGCATTGTTGTTTATACAAAGATGGAAACCGAAATAAGCGGGACTAAACCTGTTGAAGGATTCATCACATTTATTTCTGTAGACGATGACGGTAATAAGATACCTCACGGCTTAGTACTGGATGAAACGGATGATGAAGAAGAACTTACATTAAGGGAGCTTGCGAAAAATTTAAAGTAAATTTTGAAGGAATAACGCGTGTTATTCCTTTTTTCTATTAAAAAATACATTTATTGATAATTTTCGATACATATGATAAAATATAGAAAATCCACGAGGATGTATTATGAAGAAAATTACCAAAATTGAGTACCAGAAAAAGAATAAGGACAGAGTAAATATTTACCTGGATGATAATTTTGCCTTTGGTATTGATTTGAATATTATGATTAAGTATTCCCTGGCAAAAAATAAGGAGCTGGAGGATGAATTCATAGAAGAAATACTGAAGGCAGAAGAAGAAATCAGCGTATATAATTATGCGGTGTCCGTGTTGTCAAGAAGTGCCAAAAGTGAAAAACAGCTCAGAGATAAAATGCGGGAAAAAGGATATGACGATCAGTTTATCGACAGTGCAATTGAAAAGTTAAAACAGCAGAAATATTTAGATGACGAAAGATACAGCGAAATGTTGATAAGCAGTAAGCTAAATGCTTGCAAATACGGAAAGCGAAGAATAAAAGAAGTATTGTATGAAAAGGGAATTGAAAGAAACATAATTGAGGAAAAGCTTAAACTTGTGTCCGAGGAAGATGAAATAGAAAGGGCATGCTTTATTGGGGCTAAAAAGTTAAGGACGTTAAAAGAAAATGATACCCGCAAAAAAAACATTAAATTGTCGAGTTTTCTTATTAACAAAGGGTTTGAGTACAGTGTAGTGCGAAAGGCGGTTTCACGGCTGATTGACGTAAATTGTGAAGAGTTTGACGAATACGAGGATTATTAAATTACAATACATTAGAAAGAGGGGGATACAATGAAAAAATATTTAGACTACATATCTGATGCGGTTGTGCAGTTCAGGATAGTGAAGGACAATTCAGGAAATATTGATATTGAGACAATTTATGCGAACAGACAGACAGAAAACCTCCTAAACATGCCATTGAAAGATATATTGTATAAAAAAGTTACGGATGTTTTTCCGTCTGTTACAGAATCTATCTTTGACTGGCCTAAAATTTTAAGCGAAGCTGCCATGACAAGTGATCATAAAGTCATTGAGCAATACGTAACGGGTTTTGAAAGATATATCAGATTCAGCGTCTTTGGTTTTGAAGATAACACCTTTTATATAGCAATGCGGGACATGACCGAGAAGAAGGAAATGAAAAGAAGAGTGCTTGAAATGGAAAGAGAAATAAAGCACTTGGAAGATAACCTGAAATCAAGAGCAAATGTAGATATGCTAACCAATCTGTACAATTTCCAGTTTATGAATGAATGCATAAAAAGCAGTATTTTAAATAATAAAGAAGAAGGAATTAACTTTTGCCTTCTTGTTCTTGATATTGACGAGTTTAAGAAAATAAACATGATATACGGAATGGACAAAGCGGATTCAATGCTCCAGGATGTGGCACACATTTTAAGTTCCAACGCCAGAAAGATAGATGTTGTGGGGAGATACGGAAACGACAAGTTTATGATTATTTTAAATAATGTTGATATTGATATAGCCAAGATAATGACCGAAAAAATTAAAAAGGAAATAGAAAGCTACAGCTTGAATTTGAACTATAAATTAAGCGTGTGCGGTTCCATTGTGGAATACGAGGGAGAGTCAATAGAAGAATTTATCGAAAGATCTGAAAATCTTACATCCAAAGCCCAGTCAATGGGCAAAGGCATAATACTGTCATAATAAAGGGGACTAAAATGTCTACTTTTATTATGGAAAAACCCCTTTCATATATCACTTTCCGACATGGATAAAGTAAAAAATAAAAAAAATTTAAAAAAGCCTTTTAAAAAATGGAAACACATGGTAAAATTAAATTAACTATTATATATGTGTTAAGGTGCAAAGAGGTAAATGGTACCATGATTTGATAACATATTCTATATGAATGATGTAAGGCACCTTGATCTGCTTCTCTGCATTTTATGGATGCAGAGAAGTTTAAATTTTGTACAATAAATGAAGAAATTGTTTTGCTTATGTAAAAATATTTGATTTATCTTAAATCATCCTTATTTGCGAGAACTTAAGGTTAAAGTAAACCACCGGATGAACCGGTGGTCATGTTTATGAGAAAATTCTGTTTATATCCAGTACTCCTGCGCCTTGCTCGTAGGCTGAAGCTTTTATCCTTGAGCATCCATTTAGGAGCCTCTTTTTAATATCGAAGTGAGTATAGTCAGGGTTTTCATTTAATAAAAGCGCGGCCGCTCCCGATACCATGGGAGCTGACATTGATGTTCCACTTAAAGTTGTGTAGCCTGTTAAACTTGTATTTGAAAGAGACACTATATTTACGCCCGGCGCAATCAGGTCGGGCTTTCTTATTCTGTCAAGAGTGGGACCTCTGCTTGAAAATTCGGCAATGACATCATCATTTAATTCAGGAGTTCTATTGTCGTCCAAGGCACCTACCGAAATAATATGTCTGCTTGTAGCCGGGGAAAGAATTGTATTTCTAAGCGGCCCGCTGTTGCCTACAGCCGCAATGACGATAAAGTTATTTTCGATTGCACGGTTAGCTGCTTTAACGAGCGGATCTCTTTTTTCTCTGTACTGAGCGATGGCTCCCAGTGAAAAATTTATAATTCTTGTTTTGTAAACCTCCTTATTTTCAATAATCCACTGAACGGTGGACAATATATCAGAAGTATTGCCGTTCCCGTTTTCGTCCAGGACTTTAATCGATAATATATTTGCTTCCGGAGCTATGCCCATGTATTTTCCTTTTGACGCATATCCGCTGCCTGCGAGGATGCCGGCGCAATGCGTTCCGTGTCCGTTATCGTCGTACATTCTTGTCTCGTTGTTTACAAAATCCTTGAAGCCGACTATTCTGTTTGAAGGGTATATCAAATCCGCGTGGGGAGATATTCCGGTGTCTATAATGGCAACCGTGACATTTTTGCCTGTATAGCCGGTATTTAAAACCAGATCGGCACCGACTGCTTTTCTTGCCACATCCATCACTGCGAATACCTTTGCATCATAACTGATGAATTCAACATCAGGGTCTGCAGTAAGCTCCAATATTGAGTTTATGCTCATTTCACAGGCGCAGCCGTTTACGATGGGAAGGCTGCAATTCAATTTATTAGATAAAGAGGAAATCTTACCTTCCTTTATTTTCTTGTCGGTCTTATAAGCTATAATAACCGGTATAATATTACTATTGCTTGAATATAGCTGCCCTCTGATGATTGGACAAAGCTTGCTGTAATCTATATGATTTTTCATAATATTCACCTACCTAAATTAATTTATGCTTTTAATTAAAGATGGTGTTCATTTTTGAAAAACGTGGTATAATAATTTGTAACAATCGTAACAGGAGGTAGTTATGCCTAAAATATTAGTAGTAGATGATGAAAGACCAATAGCGGAAATAATAAAATACAATCTTCAAAAAGAAGGCTTTGAAGTTGAGACCGCATATGACGGAGATGAAGCAGTTAAAATGGTCCATAAAATGGACCCTGAATTAGTGATTCTTGACATTATGCTTCCTAAGAAAAACGGTTTTGAAGTTTTAAAAGAGATTAGAATGGAATATGTTATGCCCGTAATTATGCTTACGGCAAAGGAAGAAGAAAACGATAAGGTCACAGGCCTGGAGCTTGGGGCAGACGACTATATCACAAAACCATTCAGCAATAAAGAACTGATAGCCAGAGTGAGGGCTAATCTCAGGAGAGTAAAATTGTCCAATATCAATGAGGAAATGAAATCCAAAATAATCAATGCGGGCAATCTGACAATTGATATGAACACTTACGAGGTCAGCAGGGATAATGAGATAATTGATCTGACCAACAGGGAGTTTGATCTTCTGAAATATTTGTTTTTAAATGCAGACAGGGTGTTTAACAGAGAGCACCTGTTAAAAGAGGTATGGGGCTACGAGTTCGGGGATTTAAGAACAGTTGATGTAACCGTGAGAAGGCTAAGAGAAAAAATTGAAACAGAAGATGACAAATATATAATCACAAAGAGAGGAACAGGTTATTATTTCAAAAGCAGGTAATGACTGAAATGCCAGCATGTTATCATGAGCAGCAGAAAGAATATGAATACCGATTGTCAACGAGGAGCATAAGGGTCTCATGCCAATTCTAACAATGAGCGATGAGATTTTTCGCCTACTGTAAAGAACGAGACATGCGGTTATTCATGACAATAACAGCTGCCTGATAATACCTATGGAACAGTACCGCCGGCGAACAGGGAGAAAGTATGTTTAAAAGTATTAGATGGAGATTCATATTAATTTATTTTTTGCTTGTGTTTCTTGCTATGTCCATAGTGGGAATTTATATAGTGAACCAGCTTGAAGACATTCAGCTGGAAGTTAACAGATCAAATATGGAGACGCGAATAAAATCCATCCTGGCTTCTTCGGATGCTTTAAAGGCAGAAAACTGGAGTGAAAATATCGAAGAGATTCAGGAAAATATTAAAAGCATTCAAATAGGCTACAATGAGGATTTATATGTTATTTTGAATGATGATCAAAAAACCGTAATTGCAGGAAGTGCCGAAGACATAATAAATCGGAGTGCTTTTAACGCAAGCCAGATTAATAACTACATTCTTACAAAATCACTGAGCGGCAATGTGAAATTCATAGCTCCTCTCGACCAGTTTCCGGATCCGTCCAGAGAGGAAAAAAAGACACCGACCCTCTATCACATGTCATATCCGGTAAATACGAACGGAAATATTAAGGGATACATTTATCTTTCCAATAATATTGATTATATTTATAATACGGTAAATAAATCCAAGGAAATTATGACTCAGGCAACCATTATGGCGCTGACTCTGACAATTTTTCTGGGACTTGTGCTGTCTTCAAGTATAACAGGTCCGATTAAGGAGCTGACAGCTAAAGCAAAACAAATGTCACAGGGAGATTTCGACCAGAAAGTAAATGTTAAGTCAAACGATGAAATCGGGCAGCTTGGAGCAATGTTCAATTTCCTTATTGATGAGCTTAAAAGATACATGTCGACTCTTCAGCAGGAAAAAAGCAAGATGGAAACCACATTTAAATATATGGCTGACGGAGTTCTGACTGTTGATACGGCCGGAAACATAATTCATGCAAATCCCGTTGCCAAAAACCTGTTGTCATTGACAAGTGAAGAAGAGAAATATGATGATGTGGTTAAGAAAATAAATGAAAGCATGGTTTTGGCAAATTTAAAGTTGAAAAAATATCATGGCACCGAAATTTTAGAACAGAACGGAGAAACTTATAATGTAGACTACGCGCCGTTCAAGAATAACCAGAATGAAATCGGGGGCGTGATTATTGTATTAAAAAACATTACGGAGCAATATAAAATCGATAAGCTGCAAAAAGAGTTCGTTGCCAATGTTTCACATGAATTGAAAACTCCTATCACAACAATCAAAAGCTACACGGAAACGCTGCTTGACGGTGCCCTTGAAGAAAGGCAGACAGCAGAGGATTTCCTGAATGTCATAAATTCAGAAAGTGACCGCATGTCTCGAATGGTCAGCGATTTATTGAAATTGTCTCGAATGGATTATGAACAGACAAAATGGAAGAAAGAAGATATAAATCTTAATGAAATAATCAGCCAGATTGCAAAGAAACTTTCAATACAGGCGAAAAATAAAAATATATCCATGCGTATAGCACCCATTCAGCCTGACATAAGTGTTTTTTTTGACAGAGACGGTTTCGAACAGATATTATTGAATATTGCGGGAAATGCAGTCAAATACACACCGGAAAACGGCAATATATGGATCAATGTACACAAGGAAAACGGCAAAATCAATATAAGTGTAAAAGATGACGGAATCGGAATTCCTAAGGAAGACCAGGCAAGAGTTTTTGAAAGATTCTACAGGGTAGATAAGGCAAGGTCAAGAGAGCTGGGCGGAACCGGTCTCGGACTTTCAATAGCTAAACAGATAGCTGAAGCTCACGGCAGTACATTGAATGTAAACAGTGAAGTAAATAAAGGAACTGAAGTTATCATTACAATTCCTGAGTCCAATTAAGAGGTATTCATGAAACAAGGTAAAGCAAAGAACATAATATTGGTTGCAATGGTTCTGGTCTGTGTTTATTTAAGCAGCAATGTGTGGCTGAAACTTCCGGATTTTCTGGAGTACGGAAAAGATGAAGACGAAAGCAGCAGGCTGGATGAAATTGCCGCTGATATGTGGAGTGTAATCAGACCAATTAAAAATGTAATTAAATACAATGACAACTACACAATCACATATTCTGATGAGCAGGATATGTGGGGTAAAGCTGTGCATGTGATGCAGGATGCTTTTAATGTTTTTAGCAGCAGCAGAATAAATGAATCTGCCGCATTTCCTTCCCAGTACGTAAAATTTGATTTCAGTACAAATATACCTGCAGAAATATTCACGGGACACATGAAAATAGACAACAAAGATGTGGATAAAAAAATTAAAAGCATAAAAAATGTCATAATAGACTTGGAAAATGCAAATTCCATATATATTTACAACGGGGAGAATACGGTAAAGATTGAAAGCGACGGCATTAATACACAGGAAATAGCCGATATAGCCAGACAGCTTGATTTTAACAGTGAAACACGGTATGCTTTTGATCAGAAAATAGGTGAGGAAATGATTCAGACTGCCATTCCTCTGGAGACAACGGCCTTGAACCCTGTCTTTGTTCAGTCGGAGCTTGATGTTTTTGATACTGAAAAAATAAATAAGATAGCAAAAGATTATTTTAAAAGCAATTATGATTATGTTAGAAAATCAGTTGAAGTAAACGGGAATCTGGTGTATATGTACAGAACCGAAAAAATTCTTAAAATAAATTCTGAAGGTCTGCTGGATTTTTATGACACGACAGCTGAGCTGAAGAATTCATCAAACGTATATAAGAGTCTTGTGACGGCAGTTGGATTTATGAAAGAGTTCCTGGGACTGCCTGAGGACGGATATCTGAGTGATGTTGAAAGCATTGAGCATGAAGGAAATTACGGGTACAGGTACACATTTTCATACAAAATTTTAAACAGACCGATTTTATTCAGCAAGGTCAGAGAAAATGCTGCATTGCAGATTGAGGTTGTAGGCGACAATGTACTTTCCTACAAAAGATTTATAAGAAAAATCGATGAGACTCAAATGGATAAAATGAATAAAATTCAAATAATTCCAGCAGTTGATGTCATAGCCGGAAATATAGATTACGGCTCAGAAGCGGAAGCAACAAGTGATGTTACTGAACTTAAGCCGTTGAAACAGGCTAAAATAAAAGAAATCAGCAGCATATATCTCGGCTATTTTGACTTGTCAAGAATCACAAAAGAGCAGGTATTAAGAGTTGTCTGGGTTGTAGAAACGAGAGATAAAACCTATATATTCAATGCTATGTCAGGCAAATTAATTGAAGAGTGGTAACAGGATGTGATTAAATATGGATTGGAATAAAATAAATACGATACTGATTACGGCGTTTATTATTTTAAATATTTTTTTATTTGTTTCTTCTTATAATGATATTTTTTCCGATGAATATAATGTGACGGCAGACAAGGCATTTACAGAAGATGTTAAGAATATTTTAAAGGAAAAAAATATTGCGGTCAACTGTGAACTGCCTGAAGAAACGTACATGCTTCATGTCCTGGATACCGAATATGAAATAATTAATATAGACAAGGTGCTTCTCAGCCGTTTTTTAGGTTCCGGTCCGGAACCTGCGGAAGATGTGACACTGTACCAGAACGAAAACGGGGAAATTCTTGAAATAACTGACGGCAAGAAGCTTCATTACACTTTAAGAGAAAAAATAAGCGGAAAGTTAAGCACTGAAGACACAATAACAAAAGATATAAATAAGTTCATTGAGTCAAAAAGGATTGATGCATCCGGATATTCGGAAGATTACAGGAATATTTCCGATGATGGTGCATTGGTTGTTTATACAAAAAAATATAATAATTTCAGCATAGATAATTCATACATGTATTTTTATTTCGACAAAGAAGGAATTTATAAGTTAGAAATGCAAAATATTATTTCAGTAAAGGAATCAGCTGAAAAAGTTCGAACTTTTTCGGCAGCTGAAGCATTACCGAGCCTTTTGTCTCATAATGATGTGGAAAATAAGGAAATCATCGGGATAGAAATGACATATTATAGTGTAGAAGATGAGAATTGGAAGTTCATTTCGGGAATAAGTTCTTATCCTGTGTGGAAAGTTATTTTTAGTGACGGAACTCAAAAACACTTATCGGTCATCAATATTTATGAGACTTATAAGATAGATTAACATTGTATTGAAAACACACGGATTTTATTATATCATTATATGATGAAATTATTAAAGAAACCTAAATTTTATTTGATTAGAGATATTCATTCATGCAGCAGTTTCTTTCATGAAAGCACTCATGGAGCATGAGACAACTGTGTGCATATAAAAATTTCTGACATTTCACGGGAAAGCTTCCGTGAAGTTTAAGACAATTGTATACATAAAAAACAAGAATTGAGGAATTATTTATGTCTAAATTTGTTATAGAAGGCGGAACTAAATTAAAAGGCAAGGTAAATATAGGGGGATTTAAAAATGCGGCTGTTGCAATAATACCGGCAACCCTGCTATGTCCCGGTGAGTGCATAATTGAAAATGTGCCGAGAATCGAAGATGTGAATGTTTTTATGGAAATATTTTCTGAACTGGGAGCGAATGCGAAATATCTTGATGACTCTTCAATTTTCGTAGATGCATCCAATGTAAATGAATGTTATTTGAAAAATGGATTGTCCAAAAAGATGAGAGCTTCCTATTACTTGCTTGGTGCAGGCTTAGGCAGGTTTAAAAGGGCATCAACATTGCTTCCTGGCGGCTGCGATATAGGTAGAAGACCGATAGATCAGCACATCAAGGGGTTTGAGGCACTGGGAGCTACTGTTGACATTACGCCGGAAGGCAGAATCAATGTGCAGGCAGACAGGCTTATCGGAACCAAAATTTATCTGGATGTTGTTAGCGTAGGAGCTACAATAAACATAATGCTTGCAGCAGTGTATGCGGAGGGCAGGACAATAATCGAAAATGCAGCGAAAGAACCACACATTGTTGACACGGCAAACTTTTTAAATTCAATGGGTGCAGATATAAAAGGAGCAGGAACAGACGTAATCAGAATTAACGGTGTAGAAAAACTTACGGGCTGCACATACAGAGTGATTCCGGATCAGATAGAAGCAGGAACATATATGATTGCTGCTGCCGCAACAAAGGGAGACATTATAATCGACAATATTATTCCAAAGCATCTTGAGCCTGTCACAGCAAAACTTAAGGAAATGGGCGTGGGCATCGAAGAATACGGGGATTCTATGAGAGTTTTTTATGAGGGTGAACTGACTCCCGTAAATATACAGACATTACCGTATCCAGGATTTCCTACAGATCTGCAACAGCCGATGACGGTTCTTTTGTCGTCGTTAAACGGAGAAAGCACGGTTGTGGAAGGGGTATCCGAGGACAGATTCAAGTATGTGAACGAGATCAGAAAGATGGGTGCAAATGTTGAGTTTACAAAGAAACAGGCTGATATTAAAGGTACTGCAGAATTAAAGGGAACGGTGGTACAAGCAACCGACTTAAGAGCAGGGGCGGCTCTCATAATTGCAGGACTAATAGCTGAAGGATTGACTGAAGTAACTGACATATATCATATAGATAGGGGCTATGAGCATATAGAAAATAAGTTCATGAATCTTGGTGCAAAAATAAAAAGAGTCAAGGACGAAGAATGATGCAATATTAAATAAGCACGGCTTTGAAAGGCTGTAAGTATCGCGGAATTATAAATAAATTTTTTAAATAATATAAATTTCAGGGGGCAAAAAATGTTTGTAGACTTAAAATATCTAAAAGTAAATCTTCCGGAAGATATACTCAAGTTGAAATGCAGCGGAAACTTTAAGGGGGCGCATAAATTAATCGACATGCGCCTGAAAAAGCAGATACCGGCAGCTATGAGAAAAAGGCTGGAGCTTGAAAAGGAAATATTAAGGACAATAAAAGGAGAATATCCGTATTCTTTTGATCAGGCATTGAAAAAAATGCAGGACAACATCAGAGACTTCACAAGAGAAGAATTAGTACAGTATCAGGAAGACAGCAGGGCAGACTGGATACTGGTGGATGGCAATGTACATTTCAATGACAGCTTTTATGGCTCATTGATAAAGACAAACCCGGATTTGGAAGCAAGGTTAATCAACAAAGAGGATTCAGATGATAAAAGAGGAAAATTTCTTGATGAAAATGTTAAATCTACTAAGGAAAATGGCAGTTCATCATATTTCATCCATTTAAAGGCATCTTTAAAATTAAAGGATGAAACAGTAAGAAAAGGTGAGAAAGTAAAAGTACATTTACCTCTGCCGATAAACTGTCAGCAGTCGGACATAAAGATAATTAAAACAATTCCTGAAGCAAAATATATTGCCGATGAAGACTACCCCAGCAGGACAGCATGTTTTGAAACAGTGCCGGAAGATAATCAGGAATTTTCGGTAGAATACTCATATAAAAATTATTTGAAATACAATGACCCCGATCCTTTGAAGGTATCGGAAAAACAGCCTGCATTTGATACGGAGGAATTTGAACCGCACATTATGTTCACTCCTTATATCAGGGAGCTGGCCGAGGAAATAATCGGAGATGAAAAAAATTCGTTAATAAAAGCAAGGAAAATATACGACTACATAACTCAAAATGTTAAATATTCATATATGAGAGCATATTCAACAATCATAAACATTCCGGAATATGCGGCTCTGAATTTAAAAGGAGACTGCGGCGTGCAGGCACTGCTATTCATAACACTGTGCAGGTGTGCGGGGATTCCTGCCAGATGGCAGTCGGGACTGGCAGTGACACAATATCACGTTGGCCCCCACGATTGGGCGCAGTTTTATATAGAGCCTTACGGTTGGATGTTTGCAGACCTGTCATTCGGAGGAAGCGCATACCGAAGCGGCAACACGGAAAGATGGAATTTTTATTTCGGAAATCTGGATCCGTTCAGAATGGTTGCCAATTCAGAAATCCAGCATGAATTTGATCCGCCTAAAAAATACTGGCGTCATGATCCATATGACAATCAGGTAGGCGAATGCGAATACCAGGACAGGGAAATAAGAAGAGAAGAATTTGAAGTGAACTTTCAACTGATAGAAATGAAAAAACTGTAAAAGGTTGGGGATTGATGTCCCCAACCTTTTTAAAGTTTCAGATACATGTTGTACCAAACGGCTCCTCCGTGACCGGAGTCCGATACGCCTTTGTTGACAAAGCCAAACTTTTCATAATAATGAATCAGCTTGTCCTTGCATGTGAGAATTACTGCCTGCTTTCCTCTCTCTCTTGAAACATTAATCATATGATTTAATAATGCCTCCGCAATTCCCTTTTTTTGATAATCAGGATGCACAAGAAGTCCGAAAACCGTCTGATTTTTTCCGTTCTCCACGTGTTCCTTATCATCGTGGTACATTGCATCATAAAATACATTGCTGTTTGTCACACATCCGTTGATAACGCCGATTATTTTTCCGTCAGCTTTTGCCGTGAAAAAACTTTCAGGAAATCTGTCGATTCTTTTTTTAAAAGATTCTTTTTCGGCAGCTTCCGCCGGAGGAAAACATACAGCTTCCAGAGCAGCAATATCATCCAGATCTGCCGGAACTGCATTAGTTATTACGATTTTCATGTTCTCACCGCATTTAGCAGTACAGGTGCTGCTTTGAGCGGCTGTTTTATCAGAATCATATCTCATTTTACTTCTTCCCCTTTATTTTTTTATAATTGTATAATTTATGCCGGTTGTATGAAGTTGAGATGCCCTTCAATGTCCGGCTATTAAATACAAATAAAGTCATATGAATTCAATTGGTTAAATGTATAACAACTTTAACCAATTGATGCTTGTTATCGGTTAAAAATTTACGGTTTTTAAGTTGTTATATACTTTTATTCCACGCTCATTTATTTTGCTGCCGCCTCTGCCGTGGGACATTTTAACCAATCCAAGATTGCTTAAAGTATATAAAATGCCACGAACTTCCTGCTGAGTCAGATAATGCCCTGCTGTCTGTGCTTTTTCGGCAATCGACAGCCTTCCCAGGTTTTTTTGCTCAACATAGCCGTCATACAGCACTTTCAGCACAAGGCAGTAATCATCCAGCTTGTTGCCGGCAAGCTTTTTTAACAGGTTTACATCTAAATCCTTGTCGTCCCGTTTGTTTTTTATATTGGATAATTTCTTATGAAAGCTTGGAGGTAGGTCCTCATAAGATATGTATTCTTTTCCCAGGTATGTTAAATATTCTACATAGTTGCGAAGCTCACGCACGTTTCCCCTCCAGTCATGAGCCATGAAAGCATTTTTTACCTGAGGAGATAGGACAAAATGCCCACCAAGATCGTTTTTAATATTTTCAAATAACAGCATTATATCTTCGCCGCGTTCTCTAAGCGGC
Organism: Clostridiales bacterium; assembly: GCA_003457065.1. Taxonomy (GTDB): domain Bacteria; phylum Bacillota; class Clostridia; order Tissierellales; family Sedimentibacteraceae; genus Sedimentibacter. The sequence continues at coordinate 203 of DMJQ01000144.1, read as the reverse complement.
GGAATTTCAATCGGTAAGGTATTCAGGCGGTAATAGAGGTCGCTCCTGAATATTCCGTCATCTACAAGGTCTTCCAGTTTTTGATTGGAAGCAGCGATGATTCTCACATCGACGCTGATAATTTTGTAGCCTCCAACACGCATTATTTCTCCTTCCTGAATGACCCTCAGCAGTTTGATTTGAAGGGCAGGGCTCATGCCTTC
>DMJQ01000181.1 GCA_003457065.1 Clostridiales bacterium | reverse complement strand
TTTGCTTTCTAAATTTTCACCGTCATAATTTTTCCAGAAAGACGCAATCTCCTTCGTATATGTGGCTCCGCTGATATTAGTTTTAATTCCATAACCTGCCACTTTAAATGCAGGCTTTTTTACAAAAACAGGCTTCATAATATAACCTCCGATTTCAAGTATTGTTTTATTGTCAGCATATCCGGCCATGCGAGCCGTATACTTCGATGGGCTATATCCAAACGCTTTGCGAAAAGCCTTTGAAAATCCGCTGTGCGTTTCAAATCCATAATCCAAAGCAATATCAATAATCTTTCTGCCTTTGAACAATTCTGTAGCTGCCAATGACAGCCTGCGCCCCCGAATGTATTCCATAACTGACATTCCCGTACATAAGCTGAAAACTCTGCAAAAGTGATAGAGAGAATATCCTGAATGACTGGCAATTTCCTCTATTGTAATATCTTCTTTTATATGTTCTTCAATGAAGTCAATACATTTCTCAATATCTTTCCTGTAATTCAATGTTCACCTCTGACTGTTCTTTCTCCGTACGGTAGGTATATTATATCAACAGCTTTTTTAAAAATCTGTGCCTGCTTTGCTAAGTATAATTTACAGGCAAATATTTAATTAATGATATTTGGCTGCGTAAGAATAGGATTTGAATAACCATACTTTCCTTCAAATGACACTAATCCCGTCCACCGTTCATTACAATACTGTTTCTATTTTATTCATTTTAATATCCTTAATGACAGGATGTGTATTCCTGTACCATTCATATGAGAGCTTTAATCCTTCCTTTAAATTAATCGAAGGTATAAACACTTGATGTTCCCTGCTTTTATCTGTATTAAGCAGATATGTGCAGTCCCTGAACGGGAAATATTCTCTCGCCTTTATTCCCAAGCCAATATTTACTTTTTTAATTCTTGCATCAATACCCATAACTTCGGCAGCAGTGTTAACCCACTTTTCCCAGGCAATAATTTCTGTATTGGTAGCATTATATGCCTGTCCTATAGTCCTGTCTTCAAACATTATGCTTTCAACAAATCTTACGAGGTCATCAATATAAATAAACTGTACTTTACTGCTGCTGTCCGGAATAGGAACAGCCAAGGATCTTTTCAATCGATCAAACAAATATATCTCTCTGTACAAATTGCTCCCCTTCCCGTATATGTATGTAGGACGGAATACTGACACAGGGAATTTTTCTTTTTCATATAAATTAAACAAATAGTTTTCAATTTCAAGTTTATCTAATCCGTACTGTCCCCAATTTTCATTATAACCTCTGGTATATTCTTCATTTATAATTTCTTCGGTAGGTTTATATACCGCTCCAGTGCTGCAAAAAACATATCTTTTAAGCTTCCNNCCTCCGTTGTATCCAGCACTTTAAGTAAATTTGTAACATCAATCAAATTATACGCAGATATGTCAAGGACATAATCAAAAGCAACATCCTTAATTGCTTTTTCCACATCACCGATATTCTTTCTGTCTCCTGTATAATGCATATAGCTTCCACCGTATGTGAGCTTTCGTATTCCCCTGGTAAAAATAGATACTTCATGTCCTTTTGAGATCATATATTCCGCAATTGCTCTGCTTACAAACTCCGTTCCGCCCATTATCAATATTTTCAACTGTAATTTCCTCCGCTCTCTCTTTTTGCGCCACGTTTATTTAATTTTATCACATTATATATTAATTTAGAATATTTTTCCACTACTTACTGCAGTATTATTATATATTTATAAAAATATTTTACTCATTGGCTATTAATCAATAAACTCATTGAAAAGTCAATTCCGAGTTACACTTTAATCTTGCTGAGATATGAAGAATATGGTAAAATATAATTTGAATAGGTACCAGTAGCAAGGTATAGCTGCCACCCTAATGAAAGGAGGTAAATAACTCTTTCAGAAGGTGGTGATGTGTAATGTTGTCTACATATGAAACGTTGACACTAATGATTGCTTTTGCGATGTTAGTAGCAGCCATCGTTAATGGGCAAAAAAATAATTACCCTGTCTCAACCACAGGATAATTATGTCTAAAAACTTAATTATTTAAGGTCAGCCATTGGCTCTACCTATTCTTTATCTTATGTAAGTTGTAAATTATTTATACTCAAAAATCAATAACTATTTCAAAAATTAAAAATATTCGGATCTTATCTATGAAATTAAGGTGTAACAATGATTTATTACATAGGAAAATTTGTAATGAGTTTGAAGAACAAGGTTGGCATAAATCATATGGATTATTTAATGAATAAATATACCTTCAATATACGATCAGAAAATGTGGTACATGTTGAAAATTATGATGGAGGACAGTTATGTATTATAAAAAACTTATCGGCAATAAAGTCTATTTGTCTCCTATTGATGCAGGTGATTATGTTAAATATACAGAATGGGTAAATGATATGGAAGTTGCCATCGGAATGATATTTGCCACAAAGCTGATTGACGAGGAATCTGAAAAAAATGCGTTGGAAAGATTATCAAAGAGCCAATTTAATTTTGCCGTCATAGCCAGTGGAACTGACAACGTCATCGGCAATGTAGGTTTCCCAGCCATAGATTATATAAACCGCATTGGGGAAGTAGGAATATTTATAGGAGATAAAAATTACTGGGGAAACGGATACGGGCAGCAAGCGTTGGAATTACTCATTGATTTTGGATTTAACATTTTGAATTTGAATAATATATATCTAAAAGTATACTCATACAACCTGCCGGCAATAAGCTGCTATAAAAAAATCGGATTTAAAGAAGCAGGCAGATTAAGAGAAGCAAAAATTGTCGCCGGCACTAAGTATGATGAAATTATTATGGATATATTATCTGATGAGTTTAAATCGCCATATATATCATCTGTCGTTGCCAGAAAACTAAACCGATAACAATTTGAGGTGAATATATGAAAACAACTTTGGTTTTATTAATAGCTTTGCTCGGTATTTCACTTATAGTGTCGTGGAATAAAAAAAACAATCTGATTAAGATAATCGGAGTTGTATTTTTAGTTTTGCTGATATTTAAAATAAATGTCAGTTTTTATAATACAAAATTAGCACTTACTGCTCCTGCGTTAACCCAGGTAAATGAGTTTATTTCAGAAAAGTCCATAGATGTATTATCCTTAAAAGATACAGAAGAATTTACCGTAATACTGTTTGAATATGGATATTATATTTTATCCAACAATCAAAATAACACACTGATGTCAGACGGCGTCAAAACATCGGGCCGTGATAAACAAGTGTATATTGACGGTACAGATACGCAAAAGACTTCCTTTGTAACCTTAATTATTAACGACGCAGATATTTTAAAAAAGGCAGATCAGGTTGAATTGACCTTTAAAGACGGAACTAAAGTCGCTGAAAAGATTTCCGGAAAAGGTACGATAGTTACTTATCATAAAATAAGCAATAACGAAGCCATGCCTTATGAAAAGTTAACTATCTATGGTAATGATATGGCAGAGCTTTATGAATATCCAAATCCTGCCTCACAGAATTAGAACCATGTTAAACAATATGTTTTTGTATTCATAATGTGAATTTAAACGCAGTTGATTTCAACCAAAAAACCACTCTTTTTAAAAATATTTTTTAAAAAGTCATTCTATTAAAATTTAATATACTTTTATTGACATGATTTACGAATATTTATTCCTATATTGCTTTTTCATCGCTGCTTATTGGCAATATATTATGCAACCTGTATTTTGTGACTGCAAAATTTGCTTGGTTTTAATCCTATTTGAATTTTTTTAATTTGTGTTCTCATTATTCTTTTCCTCTATATGAAATTTAGCGTAAAAAGGTGTTATCAATGTCATAATGATAACCCATATAACAAAAAATACAATGAAATATTCTTTGTCAATACCTTCAACAGATATGGAAATAAGTAACGGAACTATCTATGTAGGACAATATTGTAATCAGTCTTGATGTTAAATTTATATAGTGTTCAGTTTTGCATTTGTCGCAAATCATTGGTTTGTCATATCTATAAAACCATGCTGATTTAATAATGTTTTGCCATCCAAATTCATTAGAACAAACTTTACATTTTTGCATAACTGCTCCCCTGATTTTTAAATGAATGATTTATCTGCTCGTATGCCTTATACAGATTGGAATTCTTCATTTCTTCCAATGTAAGCTCCTGTCTTAAAAGTGATTTCATCCCCAATTTGAAATCACCTGTATCATAATTAACTTCCTTAAAAACATAAATTGAGATATTCAACATAATTAATAATATTACGGTTAAAGTTATTATTATATTTTTCTTTTTCATTTATAATTATCATGCCTATATTTGATTTAAAGACTTAGAGCTTAACTGTGATGTGCCGCTATTTAATCTTCTGCCCGATATACATAGCATGTTCGGAATAACTCAGCAATTCTTCTCTTTCACATAATTGCTCCGCAACATCTACCCATTTATCTATTACTTCCTGAGGCTGATTAAGTATGATCTCCTCACACGGAGCAAGGATGCTTTCCTGGCCGAAAAGATGTATCTTTTCAAGGTTAAATCTATTCATAAAAGGCATTATATCTTTTTGATTTATAAAAAATGCCTTGGTAAATGCATCTCCGCTATAAGACTTATTCTTTAAAACAGCATCTATAAAATTCTGCTCTGTTTCCCACAGCAAAAATTGAGGCATATATTTCATTCCATAAATCATGCCAGAAAACATATGAATAAATGAAACGTATAAAAACCCTCTGTTTTTAAGAAAAGTTATGGCTTCATTCAATGCCTTGACCCTATCTCTCTCTTCAAGCAGATGATACATAGGTCCCATAACAAATACATGGTCAAACTTCCCATTTACTAATTTGCTGACTTCTCTTGCATCACCGTAAATAGCTTCAATACTTACATTCATTTCTTTTGCTTTTTCAAGAGCAAATCTTACATTTTCTGATGACAAATCTACAAGAGTAACATCGCAGCCCTTTTCGGCATAATAAATCGAGTACCGTCCCGGCCCTCCGCCTATATCAAGGATTCTGTCACCGGGTTTAATGTATCTGTCCATCATACTTGTGGTTATCTTGAATTCAAAAGGATGCCTCTTGAGTCTTTCCCACTCTTTTTGAACATCACTATCATAGTGCTCCTGTACAACACGAACGCAGTCTTCCATAACTATGCCCCCTTACGAAGATTTCTTAAATTTTACCGTTATTTTCCACAGTAGTCAATACTTATTTTAATAATATACTTATACATTTAAAATGCATAATGCCTATATAGGATGTATATGAACCATTAACACTGATCATTACGTTTGCAATGTCGGCAAGCAATCGTTGACAGGCAAAAATCTGGTATCTGTGTAACGAATAATGCTTGTAATAAGCCAAAATTTACTGTAAAATGATGTAAAAATACTTGATCGGTCGATACATTAAGGATGAAAGAGGGAGTTTTTTATATAGTCGAAGATAAACATGAATTTGTCTGGCAGTTTAAACTGTGAATTATCTAAGTCAAAAGAGGTGTAATTATGAGAATACATGATAAATGCTTGCCATGTGTAGTCAATCAAGTTATCAAAGTGGCAAATATTACAGGTGTTGATAAAAAAGAAGAGTTATTAAGGGAAGTTTTTACTTATCTTAGTAAAATGGATTTTGAGGTAACCACGCCAGAAATTATAGGAGAAATTTTTGGCATGATAAAAAGGCATACTAATAATCAAGACCCATATAAAGAAACCAGAAATTACTATAATGCATTGTTTTTAAAATTGTTACCCGAATTTGAGAGAAAAATTGATCAGGCTGAAAATTCGTTTCAATTAGCAATACGATATGCCATTTTTGGTAATATCATAGATTTTAATCCTATTCACAATACATTATTAGAGGACATCTTCGATTGTTTTGAGAAAATGGAAAAATTTGAATTAGTGATAGATGATTCTAAGAAACTAACTGAAGATATTTTAAATGCAAAAACATTATTATACTTAGGTGATAATTGTGGAGAAATCTGCATGGACAAAATCTTTTTAAAGAAAATAAAAGAATTGAATCCTAATGTTAAATTATTGTTTGGGGTACGGGGTAAATCTGTTATAAATGATTCTATAGCTGAAGACGCATTTGCTGTAGGAATTGATGAATATGCAGAGGTTATAGATAATGGTGATGGATCCATTGGTACTGTGCTTAATCGGACAAGTCCTGAATTCAAAGAAGTTTATAGAAAAGCTGATGTAGTAATTTCTAAAGGGCAAGCAAACTATGAATGCTTGAGTGAAGAAAACAAAAACATCTATTTTCTATTAATGACAAAATGTGATGTAATTGCAAGTGATATTGACGTTGAAGAAAATAAAATGGTTTGCATGAAAAACAAAATTTGAAGAAGCAATCTAATAATTAATTATTTAGACAAGTAACAAATCTCAACTTGTCGGTAGTTATTAAAATATAAATAGAACTCTTAAATAAATATGAATTTGTATAGGAGTAGGCAATGCAACGAAAATCAATTAATGGAAATCAATTAAAAGTTATAGCGATGATTGCAATGACAATCGACCATATTACATCGGTTATGTTTCCGAATTATCCGACAGATTGGTGGATTATTGTACTGCATATCATCGGGAGATTGGCAGCACCTATCTTTTGGTTTTTTATCGCAGAAGGCTATCACTACACACATGATTTGAAAAAATATGCTGGCAGATTACTTGTCTTTGCTATTATTGGACATTTCGCATATAACTTTGCGTTTGGAATACCGTTTATTCCATTCAAAACATCCGTATTTAACCAAACAAGCGTAATATGGCCACTGTTTTGGGGGCTTATTGCATTAGTCATTAGTGATAGCACAAAACTGAAACAGTGGCAGAAAGTTCTTTTGATTTTAGGAATTACTGTCATTACATTCTGTTCAGATTGGAGCTGTAATGCAGTACTGGCAATTCTGCAAATCGGTGAAAACCGAGGTGATTTCAAAAAGCAAATGAGAGGAATGATGATCTGGGTATCACAATATGCTCTTGTATATGCTATTTTTATCAATCCTGTTTATGGTATTCTTCAGCTGTTTGTTGCACTTACAATTCCGCTGTTAAAAATGTATAATGGTGAACGTGGTAATTGGAAAGGTATGAAATGGTTCTTCTATGTTTATTATCCGCTTCATTTGGTTATTTGCGGTCTGATCAGGATTGCGTTGCATGGAAATATCGGCGTAATGATCGGTGGATAATCGATACCAATTTGTAAAGATTCGTGTTGTTATATAGTACAAGGATAAACAGAAATTTGGAAAGCAGATTTGATCTGCTGAATATTTTTATTATGAAAGTTTGACAACAAGGAGATGAATTAAATGCAATCCATTGAAAATACTAACAATTCTGCATCTGTAAATGATGAATATCTTCAAAAGGTCACGGTAGGTGAGTTAAAACTACACAATGCCACTATTACTCTCATGGAGTATGACCCGCATTGGCCAGGGTTGTTCGACCGAGAAGCCAATAGAATTCGATCACTACTTGGCAGCAGTGTATTGCAGTTGGAACATGTAGGATCAACTTCGATACCGGGATTATGTTCCAAACCAATCATTGACATATTGCTGGCCGTAGCAGACTCTTCAGACGAGCTGTCCTATGTTCCGGCTCTGGAAAAAGCCGGCTATGCGCTTCGGATACGAGAGCCCGATTGGTTTGAGCACCGCATGTTTAAAGGACCCGATACTAATATCAGCCTGCATGTGTTCAGTTTGGGAGCATCCGAGGTCAAACGAATGCTTCGCTTCCGCGATTGGCTGCGAACGAACGACACCGACCGTGAAAACTATGCACGTGTAAAACGTGACCTTGCTAAACATGTTTGGCAGAATGTACAAAACTATGCAGATGCAAAAACTGAGATCGTCAAGGAGATTATGGAACGGGCAAACTCAGCTGAACAGTAATTTTATATCACTAACCATTGTCCATAGATTAAATGAGCATAGTGTGAAGCTAAGCAAATTCCAATTTGTAAAGAATCTTTAAGTTTGGGACATTTATATATTACGAAAACAAACAGAAACTTAGAGTATAAATCATTTATCTGTGCAGTAATTAGTCGCCTCCGTAAACTCCTGCTGCAGTCAGATTTGGAGGCGTCAAGCACATCATCTCATATGTGCAACTTATATCAGGTATTGTCTGTGAGAATTGATATAATGGAGAAAGGAGTGAAGCAAATGTCTATTCAAACAATAGAAACAATGGCAAAGTGGGTAGAAAATAACATAACAGAAAACCCAAGCCTGCAAGATATGTCATCATATGTTGGTTATTCACCATATTACTGCTCTCGAAAGTTTCGTGAGCACATGGGTATGACATATAAACAATTTCTTGCCCAATGTAAAATAAAAGCTGCTGCTTATGATCTTTGCATAACCAATGACAGAATAACCGATATTGCTTTCCGATACGGATATTCATCATCTGAAGCTTTTACAAGAGCTTTTTCTCAAGCATTTCAATGCTCGCCACGCCAATATCGGAAAACTTCCGGTCTTTCTCTTGGATCATCTTAGTCGATAAGGTGCATTGCTCCCTCCGAATTTATAAATGCGAGGAAATAAAATGTCTGATAAATTTGGAAGAAATGATCTCTGCTGGTGTGGTAGCGGTCGAAAATATAAGAAATGCCATAACCCTATTGAGGAACAAATTGAAAACTACCGCTTAAACGGATTTAAAGTACCTAATCGAAAATTGCTTAAAACAAAACAACAGATTGAAGGTATTCGGGAAAGCAGCAAGATAAACATCGCTTTACTGGATTTCATTGCAAATTATGTAGTTGACGGAATCAGCACGGAAGAACTTGACCGGCTCATCTTTGAAAAAACCAAAGAACTGGGAGGTGTTCCGGCAACACTTAATTTTGACGGATACCCTAAGAGCGTGTGCATCTCAATCAATGATGTTGTATGTCATGGTATACCGTCTGATCGTGTATTCCTGCGAAACGACGATATTGTAAATATTGATGCGTCTACAATGTACAAAGGCTTTTTTTCAGATTCTTCACGCATGTTCTGTGTCGGTGATGTTTCTGCTGAGAAACAGAAACTGGTTGATGTTGCAAAAGAGTGTGTAGAGGCTGGCATTGAACAAATAAAACCGTGGGGATTTCTTGGAGATGTTGGGCAAGCGGTTAATGACCATGCAAGGAAAAATGGATATTCTGTTGTTCGAGAAATCGGCGGCCACGGCATTGGTCTGCAATTGCACGAAGAGCCCTGGGTAGGTTATGTCACAAAACAAGGAACAGGAATGCTCTTAGTTCCGGGGCTTGTTTTTACTGTAGAGCCTATGATAAATATGGGAAAATCCAATATAGTAACAGATAAATATGATAATTGGACTGTTCGCACTGCTGATGGTAGGCCTTCTGCACAATGGGAAAAAACAGTGCTCGTAACCGAAACAGGTCATGAAGTTCTTACCTATTAGTAATGAAAATGGACTGGGTTAGTCGTCAGCTGAAAAATGAACGCCAGGCTGTATAAAATTATGCCATCAATTAATAAACTGTTGAATAATTAGATTGTATCCTATATACTTTATACAAATAAACTGCAGAATACTTTTAATACAAATTATTTAAGAAAATACAAATGCAGAAAGAAGGCATATTTTAAACCAACTACGGACACTATGTGTGATGGGCACATTCGACAATCAAGCTATACAAAAAGTGTATCAAATTAAAGAAAAATTAAAAATGCAAGGTATATATGTTGATGAATATGAACCTCATATAACATTTGGCATTTATACAGAACTGGATGAAGCGAGCCTGCTTAAGTGAATTAACAATATAGCAAAGAAGTACAAAAGGATTCAGGTTTGTTTTAACCACTTTGGATTTTTCTCTGATGACCGCACATTATTTTTAGAACCACGTCCCAGTTATAGCCCGCTGGACCTCCATTCAAGCATACATGAAAAATACGACAACTGCTGCACGGATAAGAGGTGTTTATATTCACTTAAGCAAAAAAATTGGATTCCGCATATGACAGTTGCTTCGGTTGATCGGGGCAGGAGGAAAAGACGCTCTCGATTCTTTGGGAAAATTTTTCACCATTTACGGCAGAACTCAATCAATTAAAAATAACTTCTTCCGATACAAGCAACTACATCGGTGTGTTTGAACTACAAGCAGATGATCATGCACGATAAGAAAAATTTAAAATTGTGTATCCTCGAGCCCTTTTCAAGTTATGTGTGAACACAAAACTTGAAAAGGGCTCTATGTTATCCACATATAATTGATTACTCTTTTTAAAATCTAAGAAATCATCTTTTGATAATTCGAGAACACATTTGCCATTGACAATTCCGGTTTCCTTAAATCCTGCTTTTTTATGTCCTGCTATTGCAGACCTTCTGTCTATAGGTATATCA
>DMJQ01000161.1 GCA_003457065.1 Clostridiales bacterium | reverse complement strand
TTCCCTTGATTATTCTTACCTCCAACAACAGTCAGTCCGTTTGCTGTAGGTTCAATTTTCACTGCTTTTACTCTTTTTACGTTTTCGATTTCAAGTTTATTGATTTTTATATTATTCATTGGTTCCTCCTCCTGATTTCAAATATTCCGGTATTTCCCCGTATCTGACCGGCAATATCATTGCTATTTCTTCATCCTTTTGTGCATAGACCGCATTATTTGGCTTTAAGCCGTACAATTTTGTTTCAGATGTTATATCAATAAAATCCATATACATTCTGTCAACAAAGATGTAATTGTTTGGTGATCTCAAAACCACATCCTCATCAACTTCATTTCGCTTATGTATAAGCCTCGTATACGTCAATTCTGTTTCTGGTATTTTCTCTATAAGCTCAGTGAAATTTTTGATTTGTACCGTTTCCATCGGAATTGCACCCTCAAACTTATTCATAAATTTATATCCCTGTGAGATTTCAGGTATTGCCTGAAAAGTATTTATAAGGGTTGTAAAAATACCTTTCTTTATATGAAGGTTACTTGTTGTTTTTATTCCCCAGTATCCAGTAAGAAGGTAACTGTATTTCTCTGTTCTGAACCAAAATACCGGAAATCTGCTGTGTTTTAGTGCTTTGCTTAAGTTTTTAAAATTAATCATCTTTACACCTCCATGAAAGTTTGCTATAATTAATTAAATATGATATTTTTTATAAAGCCTTTTGGCTTTCGGCCGTCTCTGTTGGCGCAGGGCGGCCGTTTTTTGTGCGCTTAGGTAAGTTTTTATTTCTCCTGTACCTATTTACAGTACAAATGTCTACATGCAACTTTTTACTGATTTCTGTGTCTGTAAGATGCTGAGAATAAAGCTGGTTGAAATGCTTGTCTAATACTTCTTTGTTTGTCTTCCCTCCTCTCAATTTTAAGTTTTGCTTTTGCGTCTCCTTTCTTTTCTTTTTAATCTCTTCGGGCATCACATTGGCTTCCGGAAAATTTTCAACATTCTTTTGAATTGCAGTCTCCCTTCTCATTGCCTCCGGTTCATCTGCCCATGCGAAGCAATTATGCTCAATTTTATTTTTTAGGATTTCGCATTTAACGCCTTCGTCGTAATAGCAAGTTTCACAGTTCTTTTGCACTTTTTATCTCCTCTCTTTGAACTTATCTTAAATTGTTTAATCTTGTGCATCTTCGTCTTGATTTTCATAGTAGTCGGCACATTCAAAATCTGTCATTTCTCCATCTTCCTCAATCATTTCTACGACCTTCATCTTTTTCTTTAGCTCTGCAGCATAATCTTCGCTGTTGTATTCATCTTCCTTTTTTCCTTCCAATTCTTTATCTGTTCCTACGAATAAAGTATCTATTTTGCCGCATATCGGGCACTTCTTAAGCTTTTCAGTCATTGTTCATCCTCCCAATCGATTTTTTGTCCACATTGACAATAATTCCAATGTACATCCCTATACACTGCAGCGCCGCAATTCGAACAGCATAATTGTGTATCATGCCGCCAAACCGGTTTTTTAGGTATCTGCTTTTCAAGTGCTTGGACTGCTTCTTCATATTCGTAAAAAGTATGTCTTGTAACTTTTCTACTAATTAAATTTTTATCCGCTTTTAATAACTTTATTGCTTTTTCAATCTCCATTCTGTGCCTCCTCTTCCGCAAATAAAACATCAAGCATTTCCTCAGACTTTTTAAGAAGCTCAATCCATCTGTCGACATCTTCTTTTGTTTTCATTTCCGGCCAATGCCCCGGAACTACTCTAACCCCACACTTTTTGTATCGCTCAACAAAATATTTTTCAATTTCAGGCGCTACATTATAAATCATCTTGCACCTCCTATCACCACTCCGGTACAACCGGGTATATATAAAACTCTTTACTGTCAACTTCGTAATCAATCTGTTCGTCTATAACCTCACGCCCGTCAAGCGCTTCAAGGTGCTTATTGTCCAGCAATCTCCTGTACCGCCTGTCCTTTTTAAATTTTGCTGCACTAAATTTCATCTGATACCTCCTACCCAAATTTTGGGGATTATTCTCTAATCCCAACACTCACAAGGAATGTTAAAATCATTGTCCAAGAAACTTATTTGATTCTTGCTTTTCATAACTTCCTCTCTTAATTCCTCTAAAGTGCAATCTTTAAATACTGTATGTCCTACTTTATGTTCCATTTGCACAGCCTTTTCAAATTGTTTAGGGTAATATTTGCACACTTGTTTAAAATGTGACTTTCCACCTTTGAAAACACGGGATACAATTATTATGTTGCAAATATTTATAAGGTTGAGGTAATTCTATTTTCCATTCTTCTTTTATGATTGTTTTAATTTGCTCGTTTGATATTCCGCTTTTATAAGCAAGAAATTCTGTGTTATATCCTTTGGATAAAAGTCTTGCCATAACTTTTTGAATACGTCTGTATTCATCAATGCCGAACCCATAATGTACATTTACCTCTTCTGCAATTCTTCTTAAAAATTTATCTGTTTGTCCTATTTTTAACTGTTGTGTACAAAATGGCATATGAAAACTTGGTAAACAACTATAATCTTCTATTAACTGCCATAGACTTCTTCCATCTTCTTCAATCATTATTGGAACGTCTAAATAGTTTGAAACTTGTTCTCTGAACGCATCTGCTGTTTCGTGTTCTGCATACGTTGGTGTATGTAGCAGTATCGTATTTTCTTTACCGTATTTATTTATCACCAATTTTGCTGTATAAGCACTTGATGCNNTCTCCTATCACCCACACCCTCGCCGGATGTCTACCCTTCTGCATTGCGACCTCGTAATCAGGCTCATAAATGTCTAATTTATTACCTTTTATCGCTCCGCCTGTGTCCTCCACGGTTCTTATGCCAACTCCTTCAATCCACACTCTGCTGCCCTGTGGCAGTACATCCCAATCCGCCGCTATAGTCCTGCCATCTTCTACAGTAGTGCCGGACTTTGTTATTCCGTATGCTGGATGCGCTTCTGTCTTCCCTGTGCTTTCCTCTCCGGCGGTATAATATGTAACCTCAAATTCGCCTAAGTATATGCCCTGCTGTACTGCTTGTAATTGCTTGTCCTTGTCCTCCAGCATTCCTTTAGCAAGTGCAAGGTCCAATCTTGTTTGGTCGTGGTTCTGTTTCTCTGCCAGGTATTTACCTTCCACGACTGCCAAGCGGTATCGATATGCTTGTACTTCTTCGGCTTGCAGGGTATCTAAACTGTAGGTTACAGAAATTAACAGTACCTGCAAGAAGANNGTTTATTTTTACATATTTTTACTTCTGTGCTATAATCAACCTCAAAGAAGGTGATTATAATGAACAAAGAGCAGTTCGATAAAGTATTTAAAGAATCTGTCAAAGAAAATAGTTCTAAAGTATCTGAAGACTTTATAAAAACGGTGAATATGTTCTCTGTAAAACACGAAGGCAAAGATTCTTCTTTATATGCTGCCATTCTTGTCGAATCAGTTAAGTATTGTAACAATTTGCTTTATTCGGTTTTATCAAAAGTATTAATTAATGAAGATTGAATCTTTTCAACAATTACGTTTATATCTGACTTATTTTCATTTTGCTCTAAGATACTGCGAATATCTTGGAGCTCTTTTTTTATTTCTTGAAGTTCTTGTAATATTTCTTCTTCCACTTCCTCGCCTCCTTAGTTTATTTTTACATATTTTTACTTCTGTGCTATGATCACCGCAGGAGGTGACTGTTTTGAAACAATATACCCATCAATTAAGAACTGGAAAAATTGATGAAGTTGAACATATTATTACCGCATTTGAATCTATTGACGGCTGGAAATTTATTAAATTACTGCCGGAAGAAAATGTTCTGCCTACTCATATTGTTTTTGAATGGACCAAAAACTGTCCTATGCATTTCCCTTTGCTTTAACCATTCCAGCAATAAAAACATTGGGATAGTCCTTTTCATCTTCCTGATTTACCCCTACTAAAGCTACGATGTGGGGGTTTTCTTTTACTGTCTTAATAAAAGTTTCTTTGTTATTAAAAATAATTATTGTTGAATAATCGCTTACAGGTATGCCTATCGACTTCTCTTCCACTTCCTCACCTCCTAATTATTGGCTTTGTATTTTCATTTGTGGGTTTCTTCCCTCGACATCTGAGCCATATCAGCCATGATGTTCCTGATATTTCTTTTAATTCTTTCATTTTCTTCCTTCTCTGCTTCCAGTTCTTCCGTAAGCTCTTCTATCTCACGCTCTAAGCGTCTCCGTTCAAAGGGTGATAGTTTACTTGTGTCGGTTCCTTCGTACTTTAAAATGTCATCTATGTGGTACTTATTTCCGCACCTGGGTTTGATTTTTCCCTCCTTTACTTTCCTCCGCAGGGTGGTAGTGGACATCCCCAGACGCTTGGCGGTTTCGGTTACGTTGTAGAGTGTTTGTTCCATGGCAAAGACCTCCTTCCTGCCTACGCAATATTTTGATATTTTACGAGCATGTCCTTGATAATTGCCGTATAAATTTCCTTTAGCTTTTTATCCTGCTCAATTACATCAAGATTTCCAGTATCTTTTATAGTGTTCTTTTTGGCTCCGGCTTTTTCTAAACGCTCTTTTAAATTCTTAAGTCTTACTTTTAAATCGCAGCTCGCACGGGATTCCAATTCTTTGTAAGTATTCACTCTCACCTTCTGATATCTTAAATCTCCAAATTCTTCGATAATAATTTCAGACTGTGCTAATTTTTTTATGGATTCATTTATCCATTTGCGCCAATTCTGCGTATCAACAACAACGGCATCCTGAATATCTTTTATTTTGCTATTGGTTTGTTCTATGGCTTTTTCTTGCGTTTCGAGTTGTAATTTTACATTCTTCATTTCCTGTAAACTGTAAATCATTATGTCTTCCATGCTCATAGGCGCAACCGGTACTTTTGGAAGTTGTTCTTTCGCTTTAAAATAGTTTTTAACTAACTCGCGTTGTACTTGCCAAGCTAAATCATCAGTTAGTGATTTTGCTATCATGAGATAACCAGATTCAGTGATGAGGATAAGTCCGTTCGGAGCGTTGATGCCGAACTCGTTTCGCGCTTGGTACGAATTTCGTACTATGTAATCTTCACCCTCAATCATGAATATCTTGTTTTTATAAAAATTTCTTTTTGCTGTCCCTGATGTTCTGCCGTGGACTGTATCTATGTCCTTAAAAGTTATTACCCTTTGTCCCTTGAGTTCTTTTATTTCTATGCTTTGATTATTGATTTGCAATTCATTCATCTTTGGTACTCCTTTCTTTTTGGTGTTTACACATTCGTGCAAAAATTGTATAATTTAGTAAAAATAAAATAGACGAGGTCAATATGAAAACTTCATTAAGTAGAACTGTTATTCTAAATTCTGTTACCATAAATAAAATTTTCACCATAAACTGTATTGAAACAATCTTAAGTAAACTATCTGATGAAAACTATCCTATTGAGTCATATAACCTTACATTAACTTCATCAGATTATGGTTATTATGACTTTAACTCTATTGATGAATTAAAGAGTAAATTATCAAATAGAATTGATTTGTTCAAATTAGAATTAATTTTATTTTTGGAATCCAATAACAATCACATTCGGGTTGAGTTTCGCCCCTATTCCAGGATAGAATCAAGCCCTAAAAAATATACTGTTGATATATCTACATCATCAAATGACACAATTTATGCAGAAAATTTATTAGAATTAATACTGTCCTTATTTTCAAATGGTGAATTTATTTTTTATGATGCAGATAAACTTAATTCAGATACCGATGAAAAAGTTATTGTGACATTTCCCGAATCTTTATCGGTAACAACTTCCACTTCTGAATCAGAACGCGGTTATCTAGAGCAAAAGGATAAAGATGACGAGAAACGTAGTTTTAAAAAAGAGATCCTCCTTTTACTTATTGGTGCGGTAATAGGCTTAATTTTTAATTTTATAGCCAAAAAATTTTTGCACTCAAACATCCAATAATTATTAATGCTATGACTATAAATATGTTTGCAACTACTGCATAAAGTAAAACCTCCTTCATACTATTGAATGGATATAAAACTTTATGCCTTATCTCTTCTAAAACACTGTTGTCCAGTTTTATATTAACCTGGTGTTCTTGTCGCACTTCCTCGCCTCCTTTATTTTTTATAATGCAGTTTTTTAGTAACTTCATCGGTTACTTCGTTGGCAAAAAAAATTTCTACCGGATTCTCAATCCCTAATAAATTAATCATAATTTGAATTTCATTACTACCAAAAACACCATTTTTCATTTTTTCATAAAATGTTTTTGGCGAAATTCCAATTGCTTCTGCAACTTTACTTTGCGATAATCCGTTCTTTGCAATTATCCCACGTAATTCGTCTGTTCTTATCAAGCTTAACTCTCCTTTCGTCTTTAGTATCTTGTTAAGTTACTTTGATTATACCACGAAAAAGTAACTTGTCAAGATATTTTTTTATTGACTTATAACAAATTCGTGATATAATTAAGTTACTTATTTATTAAGGAGCGTTTACAATGACTGTAGGGGATAGAATTAAAAAGATTAGAGAAGAAAAGAAAATAACTCAGGAAGAATTNNGAAGCAGAAGATAATAATATTGAAGTTATTGAATTTATGTTTCATGGTACCAATAAAGGAATGTATGCAGATAGCACCATAGCTATTAGAAAAGATATAAAAACTACTGTAGAGAAGAAATGCACTTTATGCGAAGAGCTGGAACACGCCTATACTTCAACAGGCAATATCTTAGACTTGAAATCAGTACAAAATCGCAAGCAAGAACAAATTGCAAGGAAACGGTCGTTTGAAAGATTAGTACCTTTAAAATCGATTATAAAGGCCTCGTTCGAGTGTTGTACAAGCCTTTATGAACTTGCTGACTATCTGAATGTTACAGAAGAATTTTTAAAAGATGCACTTACATATTACCAATCAAAGTATGGTCTTTACACAGAAGTGGGAAATTACTGCGTATATTTTAGTCCACTTACTGTGTGTAAATATAAATATAAAAAATAGCACCCAGTATTGGCGTACCAGGCACTATTCAAAATACTTGCCACAGAGGACAAATACCCTATCACAGCCATATTATATCGTATAATCCTTTGTGTATGCAAGGATTATTTTTATACCTAAAATAAGGAGGAATCAAGTGGACTATAACGTAACCTACCGCAAAAAAGACAAGTCCCTGCAATGCATTATATCCTACAAGGACGGGGACGAGTGGAAACAGAAATCTAAACAGGGATACAAGACACAGAAAGAGTACAAGCCCTGGATAGATGAAACGGTGAATAATCTATCCGATACAATAGGATATATCGACCCGGATATGAGCGGAACAATGGTTAATGAGCTTTACAAGGCATTTATAAAGCATATAGAGCTGTATAAGGAACCTAATACAGTGATTGCTGCAAAAACCGCTTATAAATATTTTGATAAAATCAAAGATAATGAAGTGACCGCAGTTGACATTTTGCAAATTCAAGAATGTGTAGATGATATGGTTAAAAAGAAATTGGCGCCAAGCACAATAAATACCTATATATCTAAAATGCGGACTATGTTTGATTACGCCGTTAAACCGTTGAAAATTATAAAGGATAACCCTTTCAATGAAATTAAACAGCTTTCTGAGGATAAAACTAAAGAAGAGATTAAGGCGCTCACGCAAGCTGAACTAACCGACCTATTAGGTAAAATAAAGTATAGGAAGTATCATATCATTTCTTTGATTGCTGGTACCTGTGGTTTGCGAATCGGTGAAATACTGGGGTTGACATGGGCTGACATTGACGAAAAGAAATTAGAGATAAACGTGAATAAACAATGGAAGATAATCAAAGCTGAACCAGTTACAATATATGGATATGGTCCGGTAAAAAGCAAGAACTCTAATCGACAGGTTCCTGTTCCGGCTTCTACTTTGGCGGAACTGTTAAAGTATAAAGGCGAACATCCTATCAATATAAGCGGGAGGATTTTTCCTTATAAAAATACGTGCAGCACTGGTAGTAGTTTAATGTATATGTATCAAAGTCTTAATTATGATATTTCCATCCACGACTTAAGGCATACTTATGTTTCACGGCTTGTGGCAAATGGAGTAGATTTCAAAACCATAGCAGAAATTATAGGCGATACAGTGGAAACAGTAATTAACACTTATTCTCACTTCACCCCCGACATGATGGATAGCATCAAGAAAGCCGTAAATAATATTTTTTAAGAATTTTTGCCGTTTTTATTGACGAAAATTTTTAAGCCCTTGAAAATACACATAAAATCGACATTATAACTATTTACAAAGAATATATCTCCAGAGGAAATCTTTCGCCTCTTCCGCATAATCAATGTTTATTCTTTTCGTCTTTGTCACATGAAAATCACTGAAACCGTCATCTGCCACATAAATTTCATCGCCGGCAAGATCCGCTCCGTTATGCTCCTTGGTTATTTTAAGTGCATTGCATAATTTCCCCGGACCGTCGGATAAATTTTTTATCTGGTTTTTCGAAAGATTTTCCGGTTCTTTACTATATCTGTTTATGCACATTTCACGCATATTATCAAGCGGTTCTACACCTCTTATGAGCACTGCACTGCAAGTGCCCTCACCCTCTGTCACAAAATTCAGGCAATAATACATTCCGTAAATAAGGTACACATACGCATGCCCCGGAGGACCAAACATCACCTTGGTTCTCGGTGTTATTTTTCCTCCGTATCCATGACTTGCCTTGTCGATTTCAGCTATATATGCTTCTGTTTCTGTAATTCTGGCTCTGATTACTACATCATCATAATTTCGCACCAGCACTTTGCCGATCAGATCTTCCGCCACCATACGTGCATCCCTGTCATAAAAACTTCTCTTTAACTTTACCATTGTCGGATTTTGCTCCTATTATAGTTTAAATAATTTTTTAAAGTTTTCCCTTGTATTTTCAGCTATAACTTCAACCGGAACCTCTTTGATTCTCGCAATTTCTTCCGCCACATATCTTACATACTTAGGTTCGTTTCTTTTTCCCCTGAACGGCTCAGGAGTTAAATACGGGCTGTCGGTTTCAATCAAAAGCTTATCAAGAGGTATTTCTTTTGCCACGAGCTTTGGAGTTTTGGATTTTTTGAAGGTAACGGGACCTCCCAGCGAAATATAAAATCCAAGCTTTACGAATTCTTTTGCCATTTCTACGCTGCTGGAATAGCAGTGCAGTATACCCCTTGTTCCGTCATAATGTTCCTCTTTCATAATCCTGAACACATCCTCATGGGCATCTCTGTCATGGACTATGTACGGAAGATCCAGTTCCTTGGCAAGACGTATCTGCTCTCTGAACCAGATTTTTTGTGTTTCTCTGTCTGAATTGTCATAGAAATAATCAAGACCTATTTCACCTATTCCTACAACCTTTTTATTTTTAGCCAATTGGCGAAATGTATTCATTGCATCGTCATTCATGAATTTTGAATCATGAGGGTGGCATCCAACCGCCGCATAAATAAACGGATACCTGTCGGCTAATGCAACCGCCAATTTTGATGAGTTCAAATCGGCTCCCGGATCTAAAACCGCCTCAATTCCGTTTTCATTTAAAGCATTTATAACATCTTCTCTGTCTTTATTAAACCTTTCATCATCAAGATGAGCATGGCTGTCGATAAATTTATTTTCCACTTTTCTTTCCCTTCTTCTTGCTGCTTCTGTATTCTTTTACCGTTTCCTTAAAAGACTCCAGCTGTGAATTATCCTTTTCGAATGTTAATTCCATGGCTGTATCTCTGCCGGCAAACACATAAATTATTCTGACCTTAACCTTATTTTTATCATTTGGCTTTAAATAATTAACGCCTTTTATTTCCTCCCACCTGATTAATGTGCCTCTTTTATGTATGCCAAGACTTGAAACCATTGTTTTTTTAGTCAATGGAATGTATAGAAGCACCATTAATACAGGAAGAAGTATCATTGTGAAAAATGATTCCGCTGTGAAATTATTAATTCTGATAGTGCCTATTACTAAAAAAACCGCTATAAATATAATGAACATTATTACCAAGTTGCTTATCAGATGCCTTGTTTTATCATCATCCTCTAAATAAAGCAAGACCTTCATATTTTCTTTTTTATAATTTAAACTTTTTTTAAAATTGGAATAAATAAAATAGACGGCAAAAATAAATATTAATGGATAAACTATTTGTGCAGCACTCATAATGAAATTCCTTTCTTTTCGTAAATTTTATTAATTTAGTTTAGCATATTATTATTAATATTTCAAGGAATATGCTGATAATGTAATATTTTTTAGCTGTCCTTTCCAATAATTAAATTTACCTTTGAAGAAAACTCCGTCCACTCTTTTTTTTTATTGTATAAATAAATTTTACCTTTTTTGGTTATTTTATAATACTTTCTAATTCTGTTTGTTTCCATCATATAGGTCGCCGACTTAACAAGTTCCTCTTTTTCAAGGTCGTGCAAAATTGGGTACAAAGTGCCTTCTTTCAATATAAATGTGCCATAA
>DMJQ01000183.1 GCA_003457065.1 Clostridiales bacterium | reverse complement strand
TCGGGACAAGTGCAGATTTTAAATGATTTGGTAAACAGATTTAATATCAGCTCATTAATTAATTTTTCAAAATAAATTATGAGAATATAATTTGGGAATGAGAAACTAAAGTTTAGTTAACGGAGGTTGTAGTGAAAAAAATCAATTTTAAAGATTTTAATTTCAAGGGGTTTAACTTTAAAAATTTTCGCTTAAAAAAATTTCACTTCAAAAATTTAAAATTAAAGAACTTTAATTTTAAGGNNAAATAGCATAAGAACCAAGATATTTTTAAGCTTTATCTCATTAACCTTAGCGGTGGTAATTTTATTAGGCGGTCTGTCTGCATATCAAAGTTACAAAGTAACATTTGATACGCTTGAGCAGACCATGGTAAATCTTGCACAGGTGTCTTCGAATGTCATTTCAAACAAACTGGAGGTGTATAAAGCTGTGGCGGCAGATCTGGGATTAAATCCGGTGCTGTCCGACTCCAAGGTCAACAAGAAGGAAAAAGCTAAGATTGTGTCACAGATGGTTGAAATGTACGGATTGCTCGACGCATTCGCGGTTACCGCAATGGGCACGGGAGAATCACCGGTAACCGGTGAATTGTATGTAATAAAAGATATGGATTATTTTGCTGCGGCAATGGACGGCACCACATTTATATCAGAGCCGGCTATGAACAAGAAACTGGACAAGGTCACATTTTCAATTGCGGCTCCTATATGGAAGAACGGTGTTTACGGTTCTTCCGTCAACGGAGTTGCCGTCATAGTATTGGACGGAAAAGTTCTTTCGGATGTGGCTTCGTCCGTAAAAATAGGCAAGGATGGTTTTGGATTCATTTTAAACAAGGAAGGACTGACAATCGGACATCCGGATTATGAAAGAGTATTGTCCGGTGAAAATGTAATAAGTTCATATGAAGCAAACGGTGCCAATGTGTCCATGGCAGAGACAGAAAAACAGCTGCTGAGCGGAGAAATTAATTTCAGTGATTACAAGCTGGATCGCCGGAAGAATCTTATAGCATACTCGACAATTGAAGGAAGCAGCGGCTGGGGATTTTTTGTGAGTGCTCCGGAGTCGGAATATCTGAAAAGCACAAATGTCAGTATAATAATCACTTTGGCAGTATCTGCCGTGTCGCTGTGTATAGCATATGTTGCGTGCAGAAGTATATCAGGTAAAATTGCTGCTCCAGTAACCGAATGTGCCGAAAGAATAAAAAAACTGTCAGAAGGAGATTTGCATACTGAAATAACTGTTACCCGCAGAAACGACGAAATCGGACTTTTAATTAAATCATTAAGCAGCACCGTGAAAGGATTAAATGTCATAATCAATGATATATCCTATCATCTGGGAGCTATTGCGGAGGGGAATTTTTCTGAGACAATAGACAATGAATACAACGGTGATTTTAATTCAATAGTTTTGTCCATGAAAAAAATAAGCAGCTATTTAAACAGGATTGTAAAGCAGGTAAATGAAAGCGCAGAACAGGTAGCCGACGGATCGGACCAGGTGGCGGCAGGAGCCCAGGCACTTTCTCAGGGTGCTACGGAACAGGCCAGCTCTGTTGAAGAACTTTCTGCAACCCTTAGCGAAGTATCGGAGCAGGTTAATCAAAATGCGGTATACGCTAATAAAGCAAGCGAGTTGTCCGTGGAATCATCTGAACAGGTTGCCATAGGCAATAGTTATGTTAAGCAGATGAATGAAGCTATGTTGAATATAAACAATACTTCGAGGAAAATAGCCAAAATAATAAAAGTTATAGATGATATTGCATTTCAGACAAACATTCTTGCGCTGAATGCGGCCGTAGAAGCGGCAAGAGCAGGTGATGCGGGAAGGGGGTTTGCGGTTGTGGCAGCCGAAGTGAGAAATCTCGCTTCAAAAAGTGCGGAAGCTGCCAAAAATACAACAGAGCTTATTGAGGATTCCATGAAAGCAGTTGAAAGCGGAGCGAAAATTTCCAATAAAACTGAAGAAGCACTTGATTTGGCAGTGAATAAGGCAAGTGCTGCTGCCGATATGACTGAAGAGATATCTAAAGCATCTTCAGAACAAGCGGATGCAGTTTCACAGGTCCTGGCAGGAATCGAACAGATATCTTCAATAGTGCAGACAAATTCCGCAACGGCTGAAGAAAGTGCGGCTGCAAGCCAGGAACTCAGCGGACAGGCTCAGATGTTAAAAGAATTAGTGGCGGGCATAAAATTAAGCAGTTCAATTAATTATAACGAAGCATAAACTTCTGCTGATAGCAATTTAATAAATTGGAGGGAAAAATGAAAGGGAAAAAGGGTAAGAAAAATTTCGGTGGAAAAACCAAGGTCAGGAGCATAAAGAGCAAACTGATGATGGTTTTGTTCATAGGATGTACACTGCTGCTTTCAATTAACGGCATAATTATAGGTACTACGGTAAATAACCGATTTACGGAAAATGAAAAGAACATACTGCGTGAAACATCTCAGAGCGTCAGCAAAGAGGCGGAATTATTTTTTGAACGATACATAACAATTGTACAGCAGATGGCACAGGATAAAAATATCCAGGAATTTTTAACATCTGTCAACAAGCGGGATGATATTTTGTCAAATGAAAAATTCGGCATTGTGAGAAGCACTCTCATAGATACACAGAAAACACAAAAAGATGTAATACTGTCTGCATACATAGCCGAAGCCAATCCTTCATACTATGTTGA
Organism: Clostridiales bacterium; assembly: GCA_003457065.1. Lineage (GTDB taxonomy): Bacteria > Bacillota > Clostridia > Tissierellales > Sedimentibacteraceae > Sedimentibacter. The sequence continues at coordinate 9,995 of DMJQ01000183.1, read as the reverse complement.
TGATTTGAGCGGCTTGTCAGACGCATCATTTGATTTAAAAACAAGAGAATACTATGCCACCTTTACAGACGGAACTATATGTATTACAGAGCCATATGTGGATGCCGCAACCGGAAAGATGGTTATCACAGTAACAGCACCTATTTATGTTAACAGCAGGATTGAAGGGGTGTCGGCCATTGATATTACAATTGATACGTTGTCTGAAATTGTCGGCGGATATAAACTTGGTGAAAAAGGATATTTCACACTTTTAACCGGCGATAATGTAGTTACGGCACATAAGGATAAGGATAATTTATTAAAATCAATTAATGATATCGGAATAAGCCAGAACATGATAAGCTCCATAGGCAACAATAGCGAAGTCATTGAATACACCTATAACAATGAAAACTTCAGAGGAAGCAGTACAGAGGTAGGGAATACGGGCTGGAAGATTATATCTGCCATGCCTGAAGATGAATTTACTTCCAATACTAAAGAGCTCATAGGCATTGTATTGCTGATTTATATTATGACCATTGCCGTATTGTCGGTTGTCATGTTCATTATCCTGAACGTGGTTACAAAGCCGATTAAGAAAGTGACGGAAATAACCAATAAACTGGCGGAAGGCGAACTGGATGTAAATATTGATGTGAAGAGCAATGATGAAATCGGTGAGCTGGCAAAATCCATCGAAAGCCTGACGGTGCGTTTGAAGTCATATATAGTCTACATAAATGAAAGTGTGGAAGTATTAAATGATCTTGCTAAAGGCAATCTGGTGATGGAACTGGAAAATGATTATGCCGGAGAATTTGCAAAATTAAAGAATGCACTGATGCATGTTTCTGATACGCTGAAAGAAACGATAGGAAAAATAAAAGATTCGGCAGATTCCATAAATTTAAATGTGGAACAGGTTTCCACAGGAGCACAGACACTGGCTCAGGGCACAACCGAGCAGGCAAGTGCAATAGAAGAGCTGTCGGCAGAAATAAATGAAATCTATCAGACCATAGCAACCAACGCAGAACATGCTGAAAATGCAGGCAGCAAGGCAATGGAAGCATCAAAAGAAGTTGAGACAGGCAACGTTCAGATGAGAGACATGCTTTCGGCAATGGATGAAATAAGCAATTCATCAAGCGAGATAGGAAAGATTATTAAAGTTATAGATGATATTGCATTCCAGACGAACATACTCGCACTGAATGCAGCGGTGGAAGCAGCGAGAGCAGGCTCTGCCGGCAAGGGCTTTGCGGTTGTGGCAGATGAAGTCAGAAACCTGGCTGGAAAATCCGCCGAAGCAGCAAAACAGACAACGGTATTGATAGAAAATTCAATCAACGCAATTAATAAGGGAACACTGCTGGCAGACGAGGCAGGCAAATCACTGGCGGGAATAGTAAGCAAGACAAGTGAAACAAATGACCTGATAAATGAAATAGTGAAAGCATCCACACAGCAGACTGTTTCGGTAAATCAGATAAGAAGCGGAATTGAGCAAATATCATCGGTTGTTCAGGAAAATGCCGCAACAGCCGAAGCAAGCGCGGCAAACAGCGAGGAACTTTCTGGCCAGGTACAGATTTTAAACGATTTGGTAAGCGGTTTTGATATCGGTTCATTGGAAAAAAATATATAATTAAAATACTTCATTATGAGCCGCTGGATTCTTCGGCGGCTTAAACTGTTGGTAAGTGTGGTTTGTGTCATTCGATACGGTATTGAACTACAAGATATATTTATAAATTGCAAGTAAAGTTTTTGTGAATGCCTCCGATAGTATTATAGTACATTAAAAAATTTTCGGAGGCAGAAATGAAAGAGAAAAAAGGTAAGAAAAAAATCCGTGAAAAAACCAAAGTAAGGAGAAGCATAAAAGGAAAGCTGATGCTGGTTCTGTTTATCGGATGCACATTGTTGCTTACAATAAACGGTATCATTATCGGGACAACAGTAAGTACCCGTTTTACGAAAAACGAAAAGAGTATATTGCGCGAAACATCTCAAAGTGTCAGCAAAGAAGCGGAACTTGTTTTTGAACATTATGTAACAGTTGTGCAGCAGATGGCACAAGACAAAAACATTCAGGAGTTTTTAACCACAGTTAAAAATCGAGATGATGTTTTGGCAAACGAAGAATATAACCTTTTGAGAAGTACACTAAAGGATACACAGGACACACAGACAGATACAATATTGACTGCATTCATAGCTGAAGAAGATCCTTCGTACTATGTTAATACCTTAAGCGGTATATCCGATACATCATTTGATTTGAAAACGAGAGAATACTATGTTACCGTAAGAGACGGAGTTGTAAACATTACAAAGCCATACGTTGATGTTGCAACGGGAGACATTGTAATCACAATTACAGCACCTGTTTTTGTTAACGGAAAGGTTGAAGGTCTGACAGGTATTGACATTACAATTAAAACTTTGTCCGAAATAGTCGGCGGATATAAGATGGGTGAAGGAGGGTACTTTACACTCATAACCGATCAAAACATGGTTGCGGCTCATAAGGATTCCGATAATTTATTAAAATCAATTAACGAAATAGGAGTAAGCCAAAGCCTGATTGATTCAATCGGCAGCCGTGAAGTGGTAGAATACACATATAATGGGGAGAAACTTTTGGGCAACAGCACAGAGGTAGGAGATACAGGTTGGAAGATTATATCAGCAATGCCTAAAGATGAATTTACTTCCAACACCAAAGAGCTAATAGTCATTATATTGCTGATTTACATTCTGACTATTGTTTTATTGTCGGTTGTCATGTATGTCATTTTAGGCGTTGTTACAAAACCAATTAAAAATGTAACAGAGATAACCAACAAGCTGGCGAAAGGCGAACTGGATGTAAATATTGACGTGAACAGCAACGACGAAATCGGCGAGCTGGCAAAATCAATCGAAAGCTTGACCGTGCGTCTTAAATCATATATAGTCTACATAGATGAAAGCGTAAAAGTATTAGATGACTTGGCTGACGGAAACTTGGTCATGGAACTGAACAATGATTACGCCGGAGAGTTTGCAAAATTAAAGAATGCATTGATGCACGTTTCAGATACACTGAAAGAAACGATAGGAAAAATAAAGGAATCATCAAAGTCCATCAATAATAACTCAGAGCAGGTTTCAACAGGAGCGCAGACACTGGCTCAAGGCACAACTGAACAGGCAAGTGCGATAGAAGAATTGTAAGCAGAAATAAATGAAATTTATCAGACTATTGTAAACAACGCTGAGCATGCGGAAAATGCAGGCAGCAAAGCAATGGAAGCATCAAAAGAAGTTGAGATAGGCAACGTTCAAATGAGGGACATGCTTTCGGCAATGGATGAAATAAGCAATTCATCAAGCGAGATAGGAAAAATTATTAAAGTCATAGACGATATAGCATTCCAGACGAACATACTTGCATTGAACGCGGCGGTTGAGGCAGCAAGAGCAGGCTCTGCAGGCAAGGGATTTGCTGTANNAACGCAATTAATAAGGGAACATTGCTGGCAGACGAGGCAGGCAAATCCTTGGCGGGCATAGTAAGCAAGACAAGTGAAACAAATGACCTGATAAATGAAATCGTGAAAGCTTCCACACAGCAGACTGTTTCGGTAAATCAGATAAGAAGCGGCATCGAGCAAATATCATCGGTTGTACAGGAAAATGCAGCAACGGCCGAAGCAAGCGCGGCAAACAGCGAGGAGCTTTCAGGACAGTCACAAATCTTAAATGATTTGGTAAATAAATTTAAAGTAGATGCAGCGGAGGAAGCGCTGTAAACAGGAGGTATATCATGGCATTATTATGGACAAAAAATTTGGAGGTAGGAGTAAGTCTGATCGACGAACAGCACAAGAAATGGTTTGAAAAAGCAGATAAGTTGTTTGAAGCAGGTAAAAACGGCAAGTCAAAAGAATATATAATACAGATGTTTGATTTCCTTGATGATTATACAAAGACTCACTTCAAAGATGAAGAAAATTATATGCTGAGCATCAAATATCCCGAATACAATCAGCAGAAACAAATGCATGAAGGCTTCATTAAAAAGTTAGCTGAATTAAGAAAAGAATATGAGACAGCAGGAGCCAACATCACAGTTGTAATCAATGCGAACCAGTTTATTCTTGACTGGCTCACAAAGCATATATCAAATGCTGATAAAAGAATAGGCGAATTTGCGAGAAAGCAAAAATAATTAATCCTCGCTGGGATAATTATTGAGCGAAGTGAAGAATCTTAAAAAATGATAAAAATCCGAATCAAAAAAGGTTCGGATTTTTATATGTTTAACTATGCTTTCGTGACCGTTGGTGAAGAGAAAGATATTTAAGATTTTGACGCCGAACCATGTATTTCCCTGGAAATATTTCGAAATTTTTGTCGAAGAAACATTAATCTGTTTGGCAATAAATAAATTTAAGGCTTAAAGTGCGGTGGATTCATGTATGCTGACGAAAAGAACGGAGTAGAATACTAACTATATTACTATATTCAATATAAGTGGTGTGAACTAAGCAAAAAATTAAATTGGTAAATATGATAGAGCATAAATGTGAATTAAAAAACAAAATTGATCTCCAAAACTATTCTGCTAAAGCTCAATAAGTCCCTTAAATGTTAAAATATGAATACGTTGCCTGATAATAATAAGACATTAGACGTAAATTTTGCAAAGCAGTATTGGTAATTAAAGACAGCTTAACTGTTAAAATAGACCATAACAATTCAAGACATAAGAACCATGAATTTGTTTGTAAATCTAATGTTCAGGCAACATATGAACACAGCATAAATCGCAGAATTGGAAGCACAAGCCAGAAAATGAAATGATAATTGGAAATTATTAATGTTAATTTATTGACAAAACTGATTATTGATGGTAATATTATGGACGGCTAAAAAAATTGACAAGGAGAAGTAGTATGAAAAAATTTACAAAATTAATTTCTTTGATTTTAGTGCTTGCTATGACATTCACATTGGCTGCATGCGGCACAAAAGGAACACCTGATGGGCAAAATGAGCAGGCTGGCAATGAAAAACCGGTCACAACAGGTAAAGGAAATCTGACTCCTGGAACATACAACGGAGAATTCCAAGGCTTGGGAGGCAAAGTAAAAGTTGAAGTAACGGTTGATGAAAATGAAATAACCGATGTTAAAGTACTTAACAATTATGAAACTCCCGGTGTAGGTACTGTACCAATCGAAAAACTGCCTAAAGAAATAGTTGAAAGGCAGACATTATCTGTTGACACAATAACAGGTGCCACATTAACAAGCAATGCTATTTTAGCTGCTGTCGAGGATTGCTTAAAGCAAGCCGGAGCTCAGATTGACGCATATAAATCTGACGCTGACAGAGTAGCTAAGGAATATCCAAGCGAATTAACAGCGGACGTTATAATTGTAGGCGGCGGTGGTGCCGGTTTATCAGCTGCGGTAGNNAGTTCGTTTATCAGCTGCGGTAGCTGCTACTGATGAGGGAGCCAATGTAATAGTTATTGAAAAAATGGGTATTTTAGGCGGTAACACAATAGTGTGCGGAGGAATTTACAACACACCGGATCCAGAACGCCAGAAACCTCAGGGAATAGAAGATTCAGTTGATTTATATGTTAAACAGACCCTCGAAGGAGGAGACAACCTGGGAAATCCTGAATTAGTTCAGACATTATGCAGCAATGCATATGACGGATTAAAGTGGCTTGAAGGCATGGGAATGCAGTTTGAAGATAAGATAATCCAAGGTGCCGGTTCACTTTATCCAAGAACACACCAGTCAGTTGATCCTCTCGGAACAGGATTTATCGACGCATATCTTAAAACTCTCAATGAAAGAGGAGATAAATGCAAGATACTTACTGATACAAAGGGCGAAGAATTAATTCTTGACGGAAACAAAGTTGTCGGAATAAAAGCGACAAACAAAGACGGCAGCGAGCTTACACTGCATGCTGACAAAGGTGTAATTCTTGCCACAGGCGGATTTGCAGGAAATGTTGAATTAAGAGAAAAATACAACACATCAGGCAAGTGGGGAAGTTTAGGAGAGAATGTACCTACTACAAATATGCCTGGAGTTACAGGTGACGGTATTACTATAGCTTCAAAGGCCGGAGCTGACTTGATAGATATGGATCTGATTCAGCTTCTGTACTTAAGCATACCAAAGAACGGAGGAATTGCCGGTCTATATGATTTAGGAGCAGAAAATACAGTATTCATAAATGAAGAAGGAAACAGATTCGTAAGAGAAGACGGACGTCGTGACGTAATATGCAAAGCCATACTTGATCAGCCAGAAGGACTTATGTACATGATACACAGTGCAGATGTTCTGCCAAACATTGAAGAGGCTAAGACTCTTGAAGGTGTTCCTATGACAGAAATTCTGGAAAACAATACTTACGGATGGCAGACAGGAGAAACACTGGATGAACTTGCCGAAAAAATAAATGTTCCTGCAGAAAACCTTAAAGCAGCAATAGATAATTACAATGCTGGGGTTGATTCAGGAAAAGATGAATTCGGAAGAGAACTGCTGACAAAGAAATTTGAAAACGGACCTTGGTACGCATTACCGAGAGTACCTGCCGTACACCACACAATGGGCGGTGTAAGAATAGATACAGACTGTCATGCATTAAATGCTGACGGTGAAATAATCGAAGGATTATATGCTGCCGGAGAATTAACTGGTGGTATCCACGGAGGAAACAGACTTGGTGGAAATGCTGTTGTTGACACTGTTGTATTCGGAAGAATAGCAGGCACAAGCGCTGCCAAAGCTGAACAATAAACCGGTCATTTTTAGATTAGTTAATTTGGACAACCTGAATCCACATGGATTCAGGTTGTTTTTTAAGTTTTTTAAAATAGCTGCGCAATTAAAAAAATATCATGTCAGAATAAAAAATTACAATAAAAATTATTAAATTCGAGCTTATGAATTAATGTGATGCTATGAAAGAGCAGAAATAGATTTAGTAATCGATGTTACGAAACTTTTCGTAGAAAGAATTTTAGAATTACAAAAGAAGTGAATGGTAAATCAGGTATAATTAAGATTATCAAAATATCCAATATGCCATAGTAGCAGATTTAGTTGCTTCTGCTGTTGTTTTTTGTATGAATATTATCACGTAATATTTCAGATATGAACATATATGTGAATCCATTGATTTTATGCAGATGATATAAACTCTAATTTAAAATGGTATATTATACTATTCAAAAGATTATTTCTATTATATTATTAAAATATCAAAATAGTTGCCGATATATTTTCATAAGGAGTGAATTGAATGTATATAACACAATGTTTAATAGCAAAAAATGAAGAGAACAACATAGAATATTGCTTAAAACATCTTAAGAATGTAGTTGATGAGCAAATAGTAGTGGATACGGGTTCAACTGATAGAACTGTTGAAATTGCAGAAGGAATGGGAGCTAAGGTATTTCATTTTGACTGGATAGATGATTTCAGTGCAGCCAGAAATTTTGCTCTAAGTAAGGTAAAAGGTGATTGGATAATATTTCTTGACTGTGATGAGTATTTTTCTGATAGTTCAATACAACTGATAAAAAAACGTATAAAAGGCGTCAACGGTAACAGAAATATAGATGGTATATTATCCGAGCTTATCAATATTGATAAAGATAAAAATGTCATATCTGTTGCTAAAAATATAAGTCCGAGAATTTTTAGAAATAGGAAAAATATTAAGTATAGAAACAAGATTCATGAGTTCCTATCCGATGCAAAGAGAGAAAAATTTAATTATTCTGTTGTTTGTTTAGATGGAAGCAATGAGCTCAAAATATTACATACCGGATATGACAAAAAAGTTGTTCAGGAAAAAAATAAAAATGAAAGAAATATTTCCATGCTGAAGAAGGAACTTGCTCAAAATCCTGCCGACTCACATTTGAATTTATATGTCAGTAAATCATTGTACATGGATGGAGAATATAAGGAAGCCCTTGATTACGCACTTCAAGCTTTGAAATATATTGATGACAGTAAGGATTTAGAGTATTATCCGACCATTTACAGCAGTATTATGTATAGTATGCATTCACTTGATGCTCCATATGATGAAGTAAAATCAATATTTGACCAAGCTATAAACAAATATTTAAAATATCCTGACTACTATAGGGCGATGGGCTTGACAGCACTGAGAACAGGCAACATGGAAGAAGCTATAGAGCTATTGGAAAAATGTATTTATTATTGCAATAATTATAAAAGTAATGTTGAAAGTATTGCTCTCGGCCAAATTGACAAGGTATATGCTGAGTTGCTAAAAGCATATATATTAACTGATAATAAACCTAAGATAGTCGAAATATCAGCAGCGTTATTGAATGGTGACAAATACGATTATGAAATATTGACTGTACTTATTAAAACTTTATTGACGCATGAGAGGGAAGAAGACATTATAAGTTTTTTAAGCAGAATATACGATTACAACAAATTTAAGGACAAAATTTACTTGTTGAAATCATGTGAAACAAGTAATAATGAAAAGTTAAGCAGTTATTACGAGAATCTTTTTAATGATGATGAATTGAGGGTATATAATAGCTCGGGTATTTCCGACGTAGATAACTAAACGGAAAAATTATGACTGTTATGCAATTAGATTCTTATTGTTTTTGATAACAGAAAAAATTTCAAAAAATAACTAAACTAATTTGCTAATCATACGATAAATATATTGTAAGAGTGATAATTATTTTTAGCATTAGGGCCCGGTGCTGAAAATATATTATACCAAACAAAAGGGAAGGATCCCGATAAAATTACACGGAGGTAAAAAATGAGAATTCAACACAATATTAACGCATTAAATTCCTTGAGACAATTAGGAACAAACAATTCTAACACAGGAAAGAACCTGGAAAAATTATCTTCAGGTTACAGAATCAACAGAGCAGGTGATGACGCTGCAGGATTGGCTATTTCAGAAAAAATGAGAGGCCAGATAAGAGGACTTGAACAAGCTCAGCAAAATGCCAATGATGGTATTTCTTTAATCCAGACTGCTGAAGGTGGTTTGAATGAAACACACGCTATTCTTCAAAGAATGAGAGAAATAGCAGTTCAATCAGCAAACGGTACATACCAGAATGATGTTGACAGAACTAACTTAAATAAAGAAGTTGATGCATTGAAGTCAGAAATAGACAGAATTTCTTCGTCTACTCACTTCAATAAAATCAATTTGTTAGATGGTACAATTGACGGATATGAGGTTACTGCAGCCACCAGTAAGGATATTAGAAGTCTTTCAATAGCAGGTGGCGAGTTAGCTAAAGATGATGCTATAACATTAGGTGTTACAACAGGTGGAGAAATAAGTATTACTTCTCCAACAACAGGTGTAACTTTTGATAAGGTAACTGGCTCAGCAAGCGGAACATATACAATAAAGGCTAAAGTGGAAGACACTGCAAGCGCTGCGGATAAGGCTAAATGGGAAGGCGTTACTGTTACAGTAACATTAGCAGATAAGCTTGATGATACTGCTGCTGAAACTGGACTGGCATATACAGTAACCACTGGTAATGAAAGATCCTTAACATTCCAAATCGGAGCAAATGGTACAAAAGACCAGAGAGTATCACTGGCAGTTGGTGACATGAGTTCAAAAGGTCTTGGAGTTGATAATATCAGCGTATCTTCACAAACAGATGCTAACTCAGCAATAGCTGAAATTGACGCTGCTATCAACAGAGTTTCTGGTACAAGAGCTGACCTTGGTGCTTTACAGAACAGATTGGAACACACAGTTAACAACTTAGGCGTTACTAATGAAAACTTAACAGCTGCTGAATCACGTATAAGAGACGTTGACATGGCTAAAGAAATGATGCAATATACTAAGAACAACATTCTTACTCAGGCTGCACAGGCTATGCTTGCTCAGGCTAACCAACAGCCACAAGGTGTATTACAGTTATTACAATAAT
>DMJQ01000164.1 GCA_003457065.1 Clostridiales bacterium | reverse complement strand
TAATACTGGTATATTAGATAACCCCAAAAGAAAATTCACCATAATGAATGGAGATTGATAAATATTCATTAAAATCCAGTGTTCACTTAACTCTTCTGATACTTCAAATAAATTGCTACCAGTTATTGAAAATGTATAGAACCATATTGCAATCCCAATGATTCCAATAAAACAACCCACAAGAAAATCATATTTTTTATTTTGAGTTGTATCTAATAATGTACCAGCAAAAAAATAAACGGACACAAAGGTTATTCCAATAATTAATCTACTGAAAATATTGGTAGAATATTTACCGATTGCTGGTCCTGTTGCAACAAAGATTATTACAAAAAATAATGACATAATTACAATAATTAAATGCAATCCAAAGGCTTTAAAATTATTATTCAAAATCATCCTCCTAATCAAGAAGTCCTTCATAATATTCTACAATTGCGAATTACCATTAAATTATACTATATTTTTTACCGTATTGGCAAATTTTAGATGAAAAATATTTCAGAACAATTCTTCATGAGAGGCAACGGCAAAAAAGCATATATTATAGCTTAAAACACAATATACACTTAACAAATATTGGTCATATACAACTTATAGTATATTTCCATCAACACCCGCTAACTGGAATATATAAAGGTAAATCACATAGAAAATCACAGCAATTTTCACAAGCAGATTCACAACGATAATAAATTTATTATTAGTGTGAAAACATATGTGAAAACCCTTGTGAATTTTGATGTTTTTTCGATAAAAATTGTCTGCAAACATTGCAATATGAAGCAAAAAATCACATGCAAAAATGCATGTGATTTTACTTGTGAANNATGAACCATGAGGGATTCGAACCCCCGACGCGCAGATTCGAAGTCTGCCACTCTATCCCCTGAGCTAATGGTCCATGACTTATAAATTATAGTACAAAATATATAAAATATCAATAGTTTATAAAAAAATTCAGGATATTATTGATAAATTATCACTATACGAAATCTTTACCTTAACCAAAGAAGATGGTTTAACGGAAGGAATAGTTTAAATATTTATTTTGCATTAATAAATAAATTATTTTTATTTATAATATACTGTGATATAATATTAATTATATGTAATCAAGGTTGTATTAATTTAGGTAGGATAAAATAGTACAGCGTGGCATATAAATAAATATAAGCGCTTAATTTTAAGCTTAACATTAATTGTCGGGAGTGAGTATATGGTATCTAAGAAAAAATATATTCTTACGATTGTCCTGGTTTTTTTAGTAACTGCTTTTCTAACACTTTCATTAGGAAATGTACTTTTGGTTGAAACAGGAAACAGGGTGGTTTTATCGAAGGATGCATACACCGAAATGAAGGATATGTATGAAAAGTATGCAAAGCAGGAAAGTGTGATGAGAATTGCAAAACGTGATTTCCTTTATGAGGCTGATGAGGATAAGATGCTTGAAGGTGCTTTGGAAGGCACATTGAGTGCGTTGGGAGATCCTTACACGCAGTTTATGTCCAAGGAAGAATTTGCCGCACTTATGCAGGACACGGAGGGATCATATGAAGGTATAGGTGTTTACATAACTGCAAGTGATGATAATAAAATATTGATAGTATCTCCGATTGAAGATACACCTGCGGAAAAGGCTGGTTTGAAAACAGGAGATAAGATAGTTAAAATTAACGGTACCGAATATACCGCGGATAAAATGGACCAAGCTGTCAGCATTATGAAGGGCATGCCCGGCACAAACGTCACTTTGACCATTGAAAGAGAAAATGCGGATGGAACACAGGATGTTTCTGATATTGTCGTAAACAGAGAAAAGATAAGAATTAAAACAATAAAGCCTTCAATGCTAAACGACGGAGTAGGATATATCCGGATCACGACATTTGATATGCAGACTGCAGATGATTTTAAAGCAGCATATAATGATCTGAAAAAACAAGGCATGAAGAGTCTGGTAATAGATTTAAGATATAATCCTGGTGGAATTATCGATGCTACCGTCGATATTTCAAATATGTTCCTTGGTGAAGGAATAATTACATATACCAAGACCAAAGCCGGGGAAGTTGAATATTTTAAATCTGATGCAAATAAGGAAGATATTCCGATTGTACTGCTGATAAATAAAGGAAGCGCAAGTGCTTCAGAAATCATGGCGGGAGCAATGAAAGATACAGGCAGGGCAACTCTTATCGGAACAAAGACCTTTGGCAAAGGAATAGTCCAAAGAGTTCAAAGATTCGGAAATGACGGTGAAGGTATTAAGATGACTGTTTCGGAATACTTTACTCCGAATGGAATAAATATTCACAAGATCGGAATTGAACCTGATGTAGAATCGGTATTGCCGGAGGATGCAAAGGGATACGGATATGAATTTTATGATACCGACACTCAGCTTCAAAAAGCTGTTGAGGTATTGAAAGGTAAAATGAATCAATAGTGATAAAAATAAAGAGGCATGATTAGAAATTAATCAGCCTCTTTATATATGCCTGTATTCTTATCTTGTGAAACTTATGAATCTTGTTCCCTGAAACTGCAATGTACCCTGATCACCTTCCACCATCATTCCGAATTCACCGGAAGGAACCTGGAGTTCCATGCGTTCGCCGTTAGTCATCTCAAAGGTTACATAATAACTTGTGCTGCTTGTGGTATGATTTATATTATCTGAACCCTGATGGTGATGGTGGGATACATCATATCTTTTAGCGGATATTTTCACCTGAACCGGAACTGNNTTTACTATGTTATATATTATTAATCCAAACACGAGTAAAAACATGATTGGAAAAATAGCTGAAAATAAGCCAAATCCATAATGGTACATCATATCCTCCAAACTAATATATTAACACTGTTTTATTTTCATCATCCCACGTTACTGTTTTGCCGATTGCCTCACTTATAAATCTTAACGGCACCATGATGCGGTTGTTGACTAATTTAGCCGGCACATCCAATGTGCTTGAAGTTCCGTTTATAAAAGCAGTGTTGCTGTTTGCCTGTATTGTAATCTTTGTTCCTTCAAATTCTACAACGGCAGAGCTCTTGCCGGCATCCCAGTTTACCTTGCAGTTCATAACTTCAAAAACTGCTCTCAGCGGCACCATGGTTTTTCCGTTTTCGATAAACGGCCATTGGTTGATTGAACTGAAATTTATATATTGGTCATATACTTTCACATTTACCGGAGCATCCGGTTTTTTATCTGTTATATATTCAAAGGCTTCCGAGTTCAGGGCAGTTACAGCAGCAGTTTCCTGCATGCCCTGATATTCAAACTGAAGGTCATAGAGGCCCGGCTTTTTAAACGTCAGAGTTCCGTTGTCAACATTTATGCTGTTTTTGTCATAGGGATATACAAGGACACTGTCGTTGATATTTACTTTTTTATTCCCGTACATAGCATAAACATTGAAATTTACTTTTGTGGCAGTATTGTAAACTTTATTGCTGAAATCTGAAGTAATGCTGTCGGGAGCGTCCTTATACTTAATATATAAACTTAAAATGTAGTATTGGCCTGTGCTGTCACCGTTAAGCTGACCATAACCGATTTCAGATATATAGTTGTGTTTGCTCAATAAGCCTGACATAGCGTTATAAATGCTGTCTTGTGAAAGTGCCTTGTTTATTCTGACTGAAATTCTTTTTGGTCTGTGTTTTATTTTATTTTGAAGCGTATCTTTCAATTCTCTTTCGGATTCTGCCGTGTTTGTTTTATTATATATATCAAGGCCTGTTTCCATCAATAATTTGTCATAGGATAATTCTTTCAGGTATTCATAATAGCTTTTGTCTGACTTAGGAACAGCTAAGCTTCCGTCAATTGTATGGTCCTTTAAAATTTCCTTATCTGTAAGCATGTAATAGTTATATGATACCATGCCTGTATCCGGAAGTGGGTCATCCCAGGTTGTATCCAAATGGAACCAACGATCTCCGAGCTTAACCATATTCCATATGTGGTGTTCGCCGTTTCCGGTTCCAGTGACAAGTTTCACAGGAATATTAAGTTTGTTTAACATATTGTATGTTAAAAGTGCGTAACCGTTGCATACGGAGGTGCCTTTTGTCAGTAAATCATAATCTGAATACAGCTGCATTGATTCGTCATATTTGCCGTTTAAAACTATGTAATCATGAACGGCTTTGACTTTTTCGTGGTCGTTCATATATGGCTTGATAATCTCAGCCAGTATGTTGTCGATTTTCTTATCGGCTTCCGCTCTTTTAGAGCTTGTTATGATATAATCCACATCAATGTCTATATTACTTGACTTAGACGTTGATGTTATTTCCCAGCCTACAGATTTAACGTTAGAATTGATGTATGGATCTTTACTTATTGCTTTTTTCAATAATCTTTCTATATTATCCACAGGTCCTGTATATCTTATTTCAAAATCCTGATTGTAGTTTTTCAGCTGTTCTAATAAAACATTTTCCAGTTCAAGGGAATTGCCGGCATTCAAATCGGCTCCGAACACATTGCATGTGGCAGTAGATGCTATTATTGCAGTGCTTAAAGATAGTATTAAAATGGATTTTCTCATTTTATCACCTTCCTGTTCTTCATTAATCAATTATATACTATTTTTTTGAAAAATAAAAGTCAATTACTAAAGTATTTTATTGAAAGATTGTGCAAATTAATATAATATGAATTAATGTTTCATACTATTAAAAAACTATATCATTTTATTAGACGTAAAATACTTAGAAAAAGTTTCAAATAAGGAGAAATTATGTATAAAAATATTTTAAATGAGATATTGTTGAGCGATAAACCTTCAAAAGGTATATATAATTTGATCGAAACCGGAGAAATAAGGGATATTATTCCAGAGTTATTAAAATTGAAAGGTTTTGATCAGCATACACCGTATCATGACAAGGATATTTTGGATCATACGATGGCAGTCTTGGATGCAATAAAGCCAAAGCTTCATCTAAGGATGGCTGCTCTTTTGCACGATGTGGCCAAACCTGAGTGCTTTACGGTTGACGCAAAAGGGAGAGGGCATTTTTACGGCCATCATATCAAATCTGCCGAAGAAAGCGAAAAAATACTGAGAAGGCTGGAATATGACGATGAATTCATAGATGAGGTGAAAATATTAATACGGTTTCATTATATAAAAGAAATAGTATCAAATGTGAAAGAAAATGGAATTAAAAAGTTTATTGATTCCATAGGAGAAGAACGTCTGGATGATATGCTTGAGCTTATTAGGGCGGACATGATGGGAAAACCGAACGGAGATAACATGGAGGTTGTTGTAAAGTTAAATAACATGAGCAATGAATATCTGCATGGAAAGATTAAAGAATAAAAGGAATAAACTAAGGCAAAAAATAGACAGCGTCATCCAAAATTTATTAATATTTTGGACGCCGCTGTTAAATGAATGTCGAATATGCGGCTCAAGATTCAAATAATCCCCATAAAAATGAGATTCTTCGCTGCCGAACCTTAAGGTATAAATGGGCTCAGAACAAGAAGTTGTTGTTTACATAAGATTCATATAATATTTCCACTGCAATATTCTTANNATTCTGTTGATATAACGCCGGTTTTAACTGCATTTAATAATGCGTTAAAACTATTTTCAAAGTCTGTCGTTATGAGCATGTCATTTCCTGCCAGTACCGCCATAACCTCAGGAGGAAACTCTGTTTCAAGCTGCGTCACAGCTCCCATGGACAAATCATCGGTCATGATAATCCCTGTAAATTCCATGTCATTTCTTAAAATATCAATGACATTTTTTGAAAGAGATGCAGGCAGTTCGTTGTCCATTGCCTCAATTATATTGTGTGAAACAAGTATACTTTCTGTTCCAGAATCAATGCCAGCCCTAAAAGGTATAAAGTCGTTGTTTAAAAACTGACTGTACGGACGGGTGTCATATGCAGAGCCCGTGTGAGTGTCAACATTGTTTCCGTAGCCCGGAAAATGCTTTAATGTGGATGATATGCCGCTGTCTTTCATTGCATCTACGACAGTTTTAACATATTCGGCAGTTTCTGCGGCTTCTTTTCCGAATGCTCTTTGATATATAAAATCTTTCTCATTTACCGAAACATCCGCAACAGGAGCCAGATTTAAATTGATGCCAAGGCTTAGCAGAAGACGGGATTTTTCATCGGCATCACGCTTGATTTCACTGAGACCGTCGATTGCATATAATTCCTGCGGAGACTTAAATCTCTCTTTGACCAGCAGCGGATTTGAACTTACTCTGACAACAGTTCCGCCTTCTTCATCAACGCCTATTATCATGGGAATATTGCTGCTTTCCTGATAATAGCTTATGTCTTCGGTAACCTGTTCCTTTGTTTTATCGGCAAAGTCTCTTCCGAACAAAATAAACCCGCCGGGTTTCATTGACAGGTACATTTCAAGCTGCTCTGCTTCAGGACATCTGACGAGAAACATTTGGCCGGCTTTTTCTTCAAATGTCATTTTTTCCAAGGCTTTTTCTCCCTTTTTTTTATATTCGTGAAAAAGGCTGGTATCTTCCGGCTCGACAGGCTCAACAGGCTCCTCTGCTGCAGGCGGATTTTCGTTATTGCCGGGTAAGGGATTGACCGGCGGCTCTGTTACGGCCGTGCATCCTGCCAGCAATAAAATCATTACATACATTAATAAATTTTTCATTTATGTCTCCTGTATACTAAAAGTGATAATATTAATATTTACATATGAATTCTTTTTATAAAAAGTAATAAATGGGGAACTTAATCCGGTTTAACTGCCGCTGTTTGCGACAAGATGTGATTTTAGCATATAAAAAGGCGGATTCGTTTTAAAACGAACCGCCTGAAGTTGTCAATGTCCTTATTTTTCAGAAGTTTTTTCTGATTGATTCAGATTTTCCGACATTTCAGGAGCTTTTAATGCTTCTTCCGGAATCTTAAAGTCTTCTGCGCTGTTTACATGTGATATTTCCATAACCATATCAGCTTTCATCTGTTTTAATGTTTCTATATCTTCCTCAGAAAGATCTCCCATAATTTCACTCATGCCTGACATTACAGATGCCATTATGCTGCTTAAATTCATTTCATATTTTACGATTTCGCCCGTTGCTTCATCAATGTATATTATGTATGTTANNTTAGATCTCCGAAGTTTCCGTCCACAAAACCCTTAAGCATTTTTGCTGCATTTATATCTTCTTCGTCAGTTGAAGCAGATAATTCTTTTACATATTCTCCGAACATGTCATTGTAAATTTGACCGGACATTGTGTATTGCAGTTTTAACAGTGCTTTTCCGGATGCATCAGCATATTTGCCGAAGTATTTAACATCCTTTATATATTTTTCTGTCAATTCCTTATTTGCTTTTATTGTTTCTTCATTATATTTGAATAAGTTAGCAAACTCTTTATTTTCAAGAACCGATTTTGCCCATTTATAAGTTCCTTTTTCGTCATTTGATCCCATGTATGTTGTCAGGGTACTGTCGTCAGCTGTCATATACATATCCATAACAGGTTGCTTAATTTCCTGACCCATGGCATTGGCAACAACGCTTGAAATCATTTTGACCTTGAGAGAAGGTTCCATGAATACTGTCATAAGCATATTCATGTCCATATTCATTGTCTGAACGATGCCTGCATCATCTTTTAAAGGAATAGACATTTTAACCTTTATATCTGCATTATAGTTTTTCCAGCTGTAAGATTTGTCGCTTGCATCTATAAATATTTTTTTGGCATCTACAGGTGTTGTTGTAATAACAACAGTTTTGAGGCTTTGATCCCATTCTACGTCTGAGCCGAAAGCTTCGATGACAGCTTTTATAGGTAAAAATGTTCTTCCGTTTACGATTTTGGCTGCAGTGTCTATGGATTTTTGTTCGCCGTTAACAATTATGTAATTTTGACCAATAGGAACCTCTACTTTTATATCTCCTTTTACGGCTGTGGCAATACGGCTGTCGTTGTTCCACTCAACGGATGCTCCGTAAGTTTCAAGTGTCTTTTTGAATGGTACAAGAGTTCTGTAGTTTTCATCAATGAAAGGTAAACCAGAATTTTCCGTAAATTCAACCTTGACAGAGTCTATTGCAACAATTATCTGATCTGTTGATTGTGCAAATGCTGTTACTGAAGTGAATGCTAAGATAAATACAAGACTTAGCACAAAAATAGTTTTTTTCATAAAAATCCTCCTAATTTGTTGTATCTTTAAGTAATAATATACTATGGAGAAATAAAAATCAATACTGTTGTTACAAGAACCAGCATTTAATTATCACCCACTTGGCATCTGACTGCTCATGTCTGTAAATTCATATATTCATAAGTCATTTTACTGTGCCAGCTATGGCAATTTTTCTTTATATTGCGTTGATTATTTTAATTTCAAAGTATATAATTGAATTAATAATTATTTAAGGGGTTTGATATGGAGAAAAAATATGTTCTTGCATTGGACCAGGGTACGACAAGCTCACGGGCGATACTTTTTGACAGAAACGGTGAAATAGTCAGCTTATCTCAGCATGAATTCAAGCAGATATACCCAAAGCCCGGCTGGGTTGAACATGACCCTTTAGAAATCTGGGAAACACAGTTAAATTCCGCACGTGAGGCTGTAAAAGACATTAATCCCGCTGAAATAGCATGCATAGGAATTACAAACCAGAGGGAAACCACAGTGTTGTGGGATAAAAACACAGGAAAGCCGGTTTATAATGCCATAGTCTGGCAGAGCAGACAGTCATCTGAAATATGCGATGAATTAAAAAAAGAAGGATTAGAGCCATACATAAATGAAAATACGGGACTTGTTATTGATGCGTATTTTTCAGGAACGAAAATCAAGTGGATACTTGACAATGTGCACGATGTCAGAGAAAAAGCCGAAAATGGCGATATATTGTTTGGAACAATAANNACTGATTATTCAAATGCTTCAAGAACCATGATTTACAACATAAGAAAGCTTGAATGGGATGAAAAAATATTAAGTGTTCTTGGCATACCCCAATCCCTTTTGCCCGAAGTGAAACAGTCTTCCGAAGTTTACGAAAATACGGTAAAAGATATTCTGGGTGCTGAAATACCCATATCAGGCATGGCAGGAGACCAACAGTCGGCGCTTTTCGGCCAATTGTGTTTTCAGGAGGGAATGGTTAAAAATACATACGGAACAGGCTGCTTCATGCTTATGAATACAGGCGAAAAAATAGTCAGATCACACAACGGACTTGTTACTACCGTTGCCTGGGGACTCAACGGCAAGGTGGAATATGCGCTCGAAGGTTCAATATTCGTTGCCGGTGCCGCAATTCAGTGGTTAAGAGATGAATTGAGAATAATACATGATGCTGCAGATTCAGAATATTTTGCTAAAAAGGTCAAAGACAACAACGGAGTCTATATGGTGCCTGCATTTACCGGATTAGGTGCGCCGTACTGGGATATGTATGCGAGAGGTGCAATTGTAGGACTCACAAGAGGTGCCAGCCGGAACCATATTATAAGGGCGGCTCTGGAATCAATTGCATATCAGACAAAGGATGTGATTGAATCCATGATTGATGATTCGGGCATAAACCTGACTGCCATGAAGGTAGACGGAGGAGCTACAGCCAATGAATTTCTGATGCAGTTTCAAGCGGACATATTAAATGTAAATATAGAAAGACCCGAAGTTACTGAAACAACTGCTCTTGGAGCTGCNNTGAGCAAAAAATTCAGACCGTCGATGGATGAAGAAAAAAGGAATGAGCTTTATATGGGATGGAAAAAGGCGGTCGAAAGGTCAAAGAACTGGACGGAATAAAAGACTAATGTCATAAAAATTAATTAATTGGAGGATCAGATGAACAAAGACTTTTTTATCAGCAACAGAAAAAAATTTGCGGAAAGAATGGAAGATTATTCGACAGCTGTGTTCTTTTCGGGCAAGGCACCGAGAGAAAGCGCAGATCAGGAATATGAATTTTCCGTGGACAGGAACTTCTTTTATCTCACGGGGATAGACCGTGAAGACATGGTTTTATTAATCAACAAAATAGGCGGAATTGTAACTGAAACATTATATATTCCTCCTGTTGACGAATATTTTGAAAAATGGTTCGGAATTTTAATGAGAAAAGAAGAGGCAGAAGAGGCGTCGGGAATCGGATCGATTCAAAACAGCAACGAATTTATGGAACAATTTGCAAAGAAGCTTTCATCTTCTGACAGGCCTGACAATATTTATATTTTTTCATACATAACAGGCAAGGACGAATCATACGATCAGTACAGAAGCCTTGCACACTGGATGAGAAATCAATACCCTGCAATGAATATAAAAAATTCACTGGATATAATGATTGAGTTAAGAAGCTCTAAAACAGAAGAAGAAGTAAATGAAATCAAGATTGCCATAGGTTATACCAAAGAAGCTTTGGAATTTGTAATGAAAAATTTAAAACCAGGCAGAATTGAATACCAGGTAAAAGCCGACTTTGAATATCAACTGATGCTGAGAGGTTCAAAACCGAGCTTTAAGACAATAGGAGCATCGGGAAAAAATGCCGTGATACTTCATTATGTAGACCTTAAACAGAAAATAGAAGACGGAAGCATGATTCTTCTTGACCTTGGAGCATTGTCAAATTACTATGCCTCGGATATTTCAAGGACATATCCTGCAAACGGCAAATTCACACAAAGACAGAAAGATATTTACAATATTGTACTGGAAGCTCAGGAAGTAACAATGGATGCAATGCATGTTGGTGCATCCGAAGTTGCCGTAAACGATGCTGTTAAAGCTCATTTTGCAAAAGGTTTGAAAGCATTGAAAATTATCAGTGATGATGCAGATGTTGACAAATATTATTACCACAGCATAGGACATCCGCTGGGACTTGATGTTCATGACCTGAGAAGAAGAGACAAGACAATGCAGGAGAACAATGTTTATACAGTGGAACCAGGCCTTTACATTAAAGAAGAAGGAATCGGCATCCGAATAGAAGACGATGTATGGGTTACAAAAAACGGAGTAATTAATCTTTCAAAGGATATAATAAAAACGGTTAATGATATTGAGAATTTTATGAGATAGTTGTCGGCAAATATAACAGGCTGCGGCATTTAAAGAGCTGCAGCCTGTTTTTAATCATGATATTGTCTTTAAATCAGCAATTCCGAAATCACCCATTTCAACGTTCCATGTGGTAAGCTCAATGCCGTGCCAGTCGGTTCCGCCTGTCTTAATTAAATCATGTTTTTGTGCATAATTTTCATATCGTTCAACCAGTTCACTGCCGTGGAAAGGATAATACACTTCAATGCCTCCCAAACCGTGTGGAAGAAGGAGCTCGATTTCCTTTAAATCAGCTTCGCCGATTCGGGCAGGATGGGCAAAAACCGGAATGCCTCCGGCCTGTCTGATGACCTCGACGGCTTCTGATGAATGGACGGGGAAATTTTCAATAAAATGTCCGTGGTAAAGCTTGACCTTACTGTTGAAAAATTCCGGCCAGTCATTCAGTGTGTAAGGTGCACCTTCAGCAATCATTGCTTTCAAAATATCCGACAAAGATATTGCCTGCTTNNTGCTTGTAAGAAGCATAGTTAATTATTTTATTTATATCAAAATCCACAATATTATTTTTAAAAAGCCAGCTGTAATGTTCTAAGAAGGTTTCATTAAAATAATTGCTTATCTTTGTTAACAGTTCCTGGAGCTGAGTGTTTTCCATATCTAAATTGTATCCGAGTATGTGAATTGAATGACTGTTTGAAACAGATGAAATTTCAAGGCCCGGTACAACCGTAATATTTTCCTTTTCTGCTTTCTTGGTTATTTCTCTGACTCCCAATGTAGTGTCATGGTCAGTCAAGGCAATAGCCGGCAGTTTTTTTTCTTTTGCAATTTTTATTATTTCATCTGTCGTATTTGTTCCGTCAGAAAATTTGGAATGAATATGTAAATCGATCATGAGAAGCTCCTAACTAATAATAAATTATTATATCATTTTTTAAGAGACTTTGCTATAATTTTAATGATATTTTAATTTTTTACTAATAAATTATGAACTTTTAATGTGTATTATATAATTGTCAGAATAAAATATTAATAATAAAATTTTTTTAAATAAATGGGAGAGGTAAAATGGAGATATTATTAGGATTAATTGTATTTTTTGTATTCATATTTGCCGCAATCAATGTTGGAGTTGTGCTGCTTAAGGTGTTGTTTACAATCATAGGTGTAGTGATTGGGTTTAGTATAATAATGTTGCTTATACCGCTGGGCATAGGGTTATTGCTCATTCCGGCTGTGGTCATCGGAATAATAGTGGCTATAGTCAAGTGTCTGCGGTTGATATTTTAAATCGTGAGCTTTAAAATATATTGACAAAAGCATAATATTTATGTATAGTCTTACATATGATAAACAATAATATATACTAAAAGCTATGAAAAGAAGAGTAATTTTAAGTCATGACCAAGAGAACCGGGGCAGGTGAGAGCCGGAGACTGATATTAAAATGAATATGGCCTTGGAGCTTCGTACCCGAGCTTTGGTTAGGGTATGACGTATGGTATACGTTATAATACACGGTTTAAACCTGTTGAGGCACATATTGTGAAATATGTGCAAAAAAGAGTGGTAACGCGTAATTCGCCTCTTTGCTTATGCAAAGAGGCTTTTGTTTTAGGAGGAGATCATGAATAAAGGAAAATATTATTTAACAACGGCAATTGCATATACATCCGGCAAGCCTCATATAGGAAATACCTATGAGATTGTTCTTGCGGACAGTATTGTAAGATTTAAAAGGCTGAATGGATATGATACGTATTTCCAGACAGGAACGGATGAACACGGAGAAAAAATTCAAATTAAAGCCAAGGAGGCAGGCAAGACGCCACAGCAGTTTGTAGATGAAATAGCNNATAGCAGGTGAAATCAAGAGAATCTGGGATTTGATGAATACCAGCTATGATAAATTTATCCGCACAACTGATCCGGTGCATGTGAAAAAGGTTCAGCAAATATTTAAAAAGTTATATGATCAGGGCGATATCTACAAAGGATATTACGAAGGATGGTACTGCACTCCGGATGAAGCATTCTTCACGGAATCACAACTTGTGGATGGGAAATGTCCGGACTGCGGCAGAGAGGTTCATATGGCAAGGGAAGAAGCATATTTCTTTAAAATGAGCAAGTATGCCGACAGATTAATGAAACATATAGAGGATCATCCTGAGTTCATTCAGCCGGAATCACGTAAAAATGAAATGGTAAATAACTTTATTAAACCAGGTCTGCAGGATTTGTGTGTATCAAGAACATCTTTTGACTGGGGTATACCGGTAACATTTGATAAAGGCCATGTTGTCTATGTGTGGATAGATGCATTAAGCAACTATATTACGTTTCTGGGCTATGATCCTGACGGAAATCACAGCGAATTATACAAAAAATACTGGCCTGCTGATGTTCATTTGATAGGAAAGGATATACTCAGATTCCACGCTATCTATTGGCCTATTCTTTTGATGGCATTGGGAGAAGAACTTCCAAAACAGGTGTTCGGGCATCCATGGCTGTTGGTTGGAGAAGGCAAAATGAGCAAGTCGAAGGGTAATGTCATTTATGCCGATGATCTGGTAGATATGTTCGGAATTGATGCAATCAGGTACTTTGTATTGCATGAGATGCCATTTGCAAACGACGGTGCATTGACATATGAATTGCTAATTGAGAGAATAAATTCGGATTTAGCAAATATACTGGGAAATCTGGTAAACAGAACTGTTACCATGACAAACAAATATTTCGGTGGAGAGATTCTTCCCCCTTCAGATAAAGAAACAATTGA
>DMJQ01000146.1 GCA_003457065.1 Clostridiales bacterium | reverse complement strand
ATTTTATTCACATTATACCATAATCGTGATGAGGATTCCTATAGTTTCCAAATAAATATATATAAAAGAATAACTGAATAATTTTTATAAGATATTAGCGCCAAAATAATGTATAATACTAGACATATATAATTCAATTTACATAACATTACAAAGGAGCTTAATATGAGAGAGGACAAATTATATTATCAGGACCCTTACCTTGTGGCGTTTGATTCGACGGTTATTGAATGCATTCCAAAGGGTAATTTATATACTGTAATTCTTGAAAAAACAGCCTTCTATCCCGAAGGCGGCGGCCAAAGCTATGATATTGGATATATTGATAACGCTAAAGTTTTAGAGGTTCATACTGTTGACGGAAAAGTAGTCCATACTACGGATACTTCCCTTACTCCCGGTGAAAAATGCCATGGTGTCATCAATTGGGAAAGGCGTTTTAGCCATATGCAGCATCATACTGCCGAGCATATCGTATCGGGAATTATCCATAAGCTTTATGGGGCTGATAATATAGGATTTCATCTGGGAACAGAATTTGTAACTATGGATTATAATGTCAATTTAAATGACAGCGATATTGAAAAAATAGAGCTTTTAAGCAATGAAGCCGTATATAAAAATCTTCCTGTTAAAATAGATTATTATGACAGTGTTCCTCCTATCAGCTATAGAAGCAAAATAGAAATAGAAGGAGAAATCAGAATCGTAACCGTAGAAGACTATGATGTATGTGCCTGCTGCGGTACCCAGACGAAAACTACAGGGGAAATAGGAACCATAAAAATCATTGATTTTCATAAATATAAAGGCGGTACAAGGCTTTATATGCTTTGCGGAGATAAGGCCATTAAAGACTATCAGCTAAAACAAAATAATATAAAAAGCATATCGGCTCTTCTTTCGGTTAAGCCTGAAAGCTCTTTTACAGCCGTTCAAAATCTGCTTGAAGAAAAAAACAGCCTTAAGCAGGAAATATCAAGGCTTAAAATGTCTCTTCACAGGCTGAAAGCAGAAGCTATTGAATCCTCTTCAAAAGTAATCCTTTTCATGGAAGACTACTCCATGGAAGATTTAATTAAATTTGGGGGAATTATAAAAGAAAAGGCCCCTTTGATAGCTCTTTTCTCTGGGAAAGACGATGAAGGCTATAAATACTGCGTTTATTCAGAAGATAACGACATTAAAGCTTTAGCATCAAAGATAAATTCAGCCCTAAATGGCAAAGGCGGAGGAAGAGAATTTATATCTGGCAATATGAATTCCTTAAAAAAAGATATAGAAGAGTTTTTCGAATCTCTGTAGTATTTCTATTATCTTTTTTATTTGTACAGATCCTTTAGATGAAATTGAGATTGTAAAGCAATTCAAACCCATACTCCCTAAGTTCACAGGGTATGGTTAATTTAAAGTGAAACAGAAGCAAAACCGTAAACCGTATATTACTTGAATTCATATGAAATAGCAGCATTGTCAATTTGCTTTTCTCTTATTTTATGCCCTCTAAAGTCAAATGCTTATAGCAGTAAAAGCAAATTGACTATACTCAGGCTCAAAAACGTATTATTTTCGAAGAAAATCTATGTTTTTAAATCTCTAGTGAATGTTTTTTGTTCCTTCTTTATAAGTAATTTACTATATTCTTGAACCGTTATCCGCCCTGTTTACTAAACTCACGCCCATCATAACAAAAAGAACTCTATTTAATCGAATAGAGTTCTTTTTATATGGAATGATAAAGTATTCATAATGAGAACTTCTGGATTCTCATAAAATATGTCTTTTCGGTATTAGCAAGTAATTTAGGAATTTAAATACGCCGTTCAAGAAAAAGGAACGGTGTTGACCCATCACTATATTATACTTTCGAACGCTCCATTTTTAAGTGTAATATAACCGAACTGAAAATTGCCGGTAAAAGTACAAATGACAAAAACCTCAGCACAAAAAAGCTGCCGTTGGCTTCTAACAGCTGACGTGATGGGGCTAGTAATTGAGTAAATGTCATTAATGCTGCATGAAATCCCATGGAAAACGAAATGCTTCTGCTTAGCATACGAAAATAACCCAGTAAAAATCCAAATCCGGGAATAAAAAGCAGCTGCTCCTGAGAATAAAGAGAACCTATAAAAAAGGCAAACAGTGTAAACAATACGGTTTGCACGAAGAGCGCTACCCAAGGTGAATAGTGTTCTTCTAAGCTAGAGAAAATGTAACCTCTGATAATTTCTTCAGGAAAAGCCTCAATCAGAAAAACAGCGGCGAATAAGATAAACGCCTGTGAAATGAGTGTAGCTGATGAAACCTGCGGTTGAATTGTAACAAATCCAGCAATGGCAAAAATTGAAATACTTATCACAGCCGGTATTATCCAACAAAGAAATCCACTGCCGAAACCTTTTAGATTGCCAAAAAAGATATTCCATGACAAAGCCATCTTTTTCTTTTCGATATGGTCTATGGCAAAAATCAGGATACAAACCAGTACAGAAGTAAAAATACCTGCAGCAATATGCCGGAATATATCCTCTCCCAGGGCTGCTCCACCAAAAAACAGCAACATCAAACGCCAAATTACTATGGATATAATAAATACAGCCGTTACTCTGCCAATCGCTTTCTTTTTATCTAAGGCCATGCTGTCACTCCTATTCCTTAGGGCTAAAATATAATATTGGTTTAAGTATATCATATTTCTGCTGTATAAACAAAACAAGCTGCCCCTATGGCAGCCCATTTTTCTCTTTATAACCTTTCAGGAATCCTTCATAGCAGCATTAGCAGTAAAAAATGTTTTCATTTTCTTTATTCTCATTAGGCAGTGTCTGAAAACCGGAAAACCGACGGATATTTTGTAAGGAAGTGTGAATTCNNAGAGTTTGGAGTTTTCAGACATGCCCTAGCTTTAGCGCTGTAGTTAGCACACAATATTGCAATAATGTGCATTATTGATCTTTACTTAGATTAAACATGATTTCCTGATAACGTTTTGTCGCCAATATACTCGGCTCGCCTTTCTTGCAAAAAGAGAGTTTTGCAAGTGTTGGAACAACCCGCTCAACTACGATTTTATCATTGACCAGCTTATCTTGCAGCGCTTCCAACGCTTCCAAAAACCGTTTATCCTTCTTTGCTTTATTATAAAACGACAAAACATAAACATACTGAAACAGATTATAATTGCCAAAGGGGTATTCGACCTGCATAAACAATGTTCCTATGCCATAATGACAAGGGCCAATCGGTTTCCTTATTATCCAATGCTCTAATAAAAATTCTACTGCTCTGTCGAGCGCCGGTTCATTATTAAGATACTCACTGAAGCGAAAAGCGTTTAAAGCAGTTAAGGTTGGCCATGCATTCGAATATTCTGTTTCCGGGCCGCGCCCAAAGGAAAACTTATTGCACCGCCAACCGCCGTCAACGTATTGTGTTTGTAAAAAATACTGGAGCGTTTTTTGCAGTCTTTCATCAGATTGATATCCCATCCGGCAAAGCAAATAAGCGGCGGAGGCTGTATGGCACGGAAGAATTCCACTTTTGGGATAGAGCTTAAAACGCCCATCTTCTTTCCATGTGCTAAAGAATAACTGAGAAACTTCTTTCAAGATTGGTTCGGTAGGTTCAACCCCCAACTCCAGCAACATAAGTGCACTGTTATATGCCGAAAAGGGAGAGCCCTTCAGCAATCGTTTATCGGACGTAGTCCAATAGTCTGCTCCGCCGTCATACCGATGTGATAGAATTGCTTCGACATCGGCTCGATATCGGGTATCAACTGCCATTTTTTCACCTCAACACATAAAAGTTCACTGCATATTATATTTCTAATGTGCCTCTATTTATTGGCTTCATTATATCATAGATTGCAGCCCGCAGTCTATTGCAAGAAGCCCTTACTAAGCAAGCTTAGAAAGGGCTATGAGCTCTAAATAATGTTTAAGCACAGTAAATAAGTCTAAACTAATCCAAATTTGAAGGCAAAACCAAAACATAAGTTCACTGTCTTGTATATGTCTAATTCATGTATATCAATTTCCCCAGTTGTTTTCAAAGCTTGCTTGCTCACTTTCAAAATCAAATAGAATCCTGTCATTATTCATACATTTGTATCTTACCACACAGGAGGCGCTTTCCCGAATGGTGCGAACCATACTGCCCTTATGTGGTGCATATAAAGACTGACTGTTCTCTTTGAGCAGTTGAATTTCTAGTAGAATATTTCCTTGCCTTAGCAAAATACAGCCTTTACTGACGTGCAGCGGCTTCGCCCCGAGATAGGTGGCAATCCGATACTCCTTTTCGTTGAGAAAAAGAAATCCAATACAGCCGATAAAAGAAAATCCGCCAAATGGGATATCAGCAATGGAAAGCATAATGCTGCCGTTTTTCCAACTGCACTGGGTCCAAACATAACGTTTCGGAAATGAGGTACCCNNTACAAAAAGAAATGATCTGCCATTGATAGTCAGAGCTCCGTCCACACTATGAAACAAGCTCACCACAGTATGCCGGCACTCCATAAAGGGCACCCGGCAAAACGGCCCCATGATGTCATAAGAAGGAGGCGTCAGCGGCCTAAAGCGCAAAGAGCCCTGCAAATCACACTCTTTCGATTTGACATTCAATCTGCACCCGGATGAAGAGACCACACATTCTCCCAAGCGAACAAAAAAACTCTTGCGGCTTATATATAAGGAATCCGCAGGAAAGGGAATATTATAGGATTGCTGGTCATGAATCACCTGCAAAGATGCGGAAGCCTCCCCTTTTTCATTGGTATGAAAGGCAGGAATAAGCGCTATAGTTTCTTTTCTGTTTTGTTGTTTTAGATACCATCCTTCGAAATACCTCCGGCTATGATTTTTATTGAAAAACTCATTCATTGGTAATGACCTCCAGATTTACTTGAGCAGGATTGTTTAAGAGATTACCCTTGTAATCAAAACGCGAGCCATGGCAGGGGCAATCCCAGCTTTTCTCATCAGGGTTCCATTCCAACTGGCAGCCTAGATGCGGGCAGCGAATGGAAACAGCAAATATATTTTCCTGTTCATCCTTATACACACCAATTTTTTTATCGTTATATTCGACAACTCCGCCGTGCCCTGCTGGCAATGCCGCCACATTTTCCTGAGGAAGTGAAAAAACCTGTTTAGATAGCCCTTTTATAGCTTGTCCTGCCTCCGTTAAAAATGTTTTTGCAGAAGGAGCGGGCGTAAATCGCAAAGGTGAGAATATTTCCCCATAGAGGTAATCGATGCCGGCAATTTTACCGGAGATTAACATTGCAGCCACCATACTGCTCGTCATACCCCATTTGCCAAATCCTGTTGCCACATACCAATTGGGTGTTGAAGAAGCAAACTGACCAATATAAGGAACACTATCCAGTGTCATGCAATCCTGCGCTGACCATTGTGTTATTTCTTTGCTTTGAGGATAAAATTGGGCGGATTTTTCCCGCAGAAAGGAATATTTGCCTCCGGCGGAATTTTCTCCTGTGCGATGCCCTCCCCCGCCAAGCAAAAGCGTATCATGGAAGCTGCGAAAGGATAATGCTTCCGTATCTACGCCAAGGTACATACCTTCCAGCTCAGCTGCTTTTTCCAACGCCAAAACATAACTGCGCTCCTGATGCATCCGTGCAAAATAAAATCCCGGCATATTCAAAAATGGGAAGTGGGAGGCAAAAATAATATGCTTTGCCGTAACCGTGCCATGTTCCGTTAAAATGCGATTGTCTTCTACGGTTATGACTTTAGTATTCTCAAAAATGTTGAGACTTTCAGAAATCGACTGTAAAAAATCAAGGGGATGAAATTGCGCCTGTCCATAAAACTTCACGGCTCCCGCCACGGAAAAAGGCAGCTCCGTTTGGGTAGTAAACTCTGCATGGATTCCTAAACGGCTGGCGGCGTCCGTTTCCTGCTCGAGCATCTGTATGTCCTCCGGGCTTTGAGAGTATAAATAAGAGGGACATTCTTTAAAAGAGCAATCTATATTTTGCCCCTGAATAATACGTCGGTACTCCTCAATCGCTTGCTGATTGGCCTGGGCATATTGCCTTGCTTTGTCCTCTCCGAAATCCTTTATTAATTTGCTGTAAATGACATTATGCTGTGATGTGATTTTAGCGGTAGTATTTTGTGTTTGGCCGCTTCCGATTTTGTCTGCTTCCAGCACAATGGTATTAATATTATGCTGCTTCAAGAAAAATGCTATCAATATGCCTGCCAACCCTCCGCCAATCACNNAATTTAAAGTTAACCAGTAGCAAAGCGGTATATTCATGCAAGCTCAAAACTGTACGGTTTCCAAAGGAAATCTGTGTTTTAAGCCTGCTGGGAATAGACTTTTGCTACTTCTCCATAATAAATTTACTTTATACTTGAATTAGCATGAAATAATAGCATTGCCAAATTACTTTTCTCTTATTCTATACCCCTTAGACCAAATACTTACTGTGAAATAAAAGCAATTTGACTACACTCCAATAAGAAAATTGTACTTTCAGATAATCAAATATCAAAAGATTAATTCTTCCGGACAATAGTGAAAAATACACATAGACCAGTATTCAATGCCTATCAGTATATGTTTATAGCAAATCCTTTTGATAGTCTCAAACTCAATATTGTTTCTATTGCCAGTTATAATAAAATGAAACAGTAACTTTTTCCACAACCATAGTATCTTCAATTAAATAAATTTTATTGCTTTAAAATATAATTAATTAAATTTTTTCACTACTCTAAAGCTATATTTCAATACAAGTATAAAATCATTTTTACAAAATAAGATTATTTAAAGGTAAACTATACCTAATAAAGATACTTATCTTATCAGGACGACGACAGAAAATAAGTCTCATTCCATTAAAACGGTTGCTAGAACAAGCCAATTTTTTAAAAGAAAAGTCGCCTGTCAAACCATAAAAATGGTTTAACAAGCGACTTTCAAACTTGGTATTGGCGGTGAATTTGCATATTTGGATGGCAGCATATGGATAGCGCAAGCGCAAAAGCATTGTTGCCCTGCAATATGCTTAGCAGTGAAACTTATGATAAAATCAGATTAATAAAATTATACCAGCCCTTATTATATATAGAATGCAAGTGTTTCATATTCTTTAGCCAATATAGCTTTCCGCTTATTGCAACAAACTTATCCCAATATACGCCGGTATTTGCAAAGGAAAGATAGTCTTTTTGTTTAATGAAATCTCTTTCGGCTATAGCTTGTTTAAGTTGGTATTTAGCTTTTAAATATCTTTCAGAAGAGAGTATCAAACTCACAATCTTTATGTTATGGGCAAAACCATCATCAAAAGCAATATCCAAAATGCTTTTTTCACTATTCCGAACCTCTTTTAGTGTAAAGGTTAATTTTCTATGCCGCAGATAATTTCTAAATTACATACCCAATATTTCTTTGAATTTTCTCGTTGTATAAAATTCGGAATAACCCAGCTTGCGAGAAAGAAAGCGTAGTGCCAAAGCTTCATCATTATAATTTTTAATACATTTGTCAATNNTCAGTATAATTTTTAATACATTCGTCAATTTCATCAATGATTATTTGAATTTGTTTCTGCCACTCGTACTTTCGTCTGCCACCTCGTTTTAACCACCCTAGAGTAACAGAACTTGCAGTGCCTGATTTTACTTGCTGAAAACTCCGAGAAAGTAAATTATCTTCGTACTGTAGCTCAAAGTCGGATTTAAAACCACAGAATTTATTATATTATAAGCGTAGTTTTTCTTCATACATTTCCCAGAGGAAAATGTATATTTCGCAACCTGCGAAAATTTTGTACCTGAATAAGTTCATATATAATAACCAGTTTGTGATTATTATATCTTATTTTCAACCCATGTGTATTAAACGCTTTGCCGTCCATTCCGACTATCAAGCCTGTCAATAGACGGGTAGTATTTTTACCGCGTCATTACACCACTGAAAATGGGAAATAGAATAAAACAATCCTGCTCCCGTTTTTGCCTAATAGTGACGGCAGGGAATTTTGCTTGCTGGGAAGTATCCTAAATCCTTTTCTCTTGTATGAAAATACACCTTTTTCTTGACATTAGAATCATATATGATAATATTATCATATATGATTCTAATGGAGGGACACAAACATGCAAAACAAGGCAGATGTGATACTTAATCCCATAAGGCTACGTATTATCCAGTATGTAGCACACAATATGCCTGTGACTGTTGCTCAAATAGCAAGGGCTATATCGGATATTTCAAAAGCGACGTTATACAGGCATGTACGAATTTTAGTGGATAATGAAATTCTAATTGTTATTGGACAGAAAAAAATACGCGGTACGCTCGAACAAAGCTATTCTCTTAATCTACAAAAAATCAATTCAGCCGGACAAGAAAGTACCGCAGAAACACAAGCACTTGTTTATTCTATTCTGGGAAAACTCATAGAGGATTTTGGACAATATTTTAGCACAGATACCGCAAATCCAGTTGAAGATAGGTTGTTCGTGGGAACAAATACATTGTATTTGAATAATGGCAGCTTTGATGATTTTGTTCAGGATATTTATGCAGTTGTAGAAAAATACAGTCAATTACCTGCAGACAAAAACGGAAAAGCGCGAATGGTTACATTTGTGTCGTCCCCGGCATCTGCGGAAAACGATATGGCGAGGGAGTAGTTTTTATGGTTAGAAATGTACGAAAGTGGATTAGCTTAATAGCGGCAGTAGTATTATATTATGTCATTCACGAAGGAGCACATTTGATTTTCGCATTATTGTTTGGTGCGTTCAAAAAAATACAGTTTGTTTATTGGGGTATAGGCATTCAAATTGTAGTAGATGCAGCAGTTATGTCAGATATGCAGTTATTTGTGTTCGGCATTGCCGGAGTGGCCGCTACCTTAATTGCAGGCTATATTTTTGTATGGAAAAGAAACAGTATTCTTAAGTCTACAAGCAAGGTAGTTAGGGCGGTTGCTTATTATTCTACCTTGATTTTCCTTTGCCTTGACCCGTTTTATCTTTCAATACTCTATCGTTTTGTGGGAGGCGGTGATATGAATTCGATTATACTTATAGGTATTCCCAAAATAGCTGCAACGATATTTTTCATAATTCTATTAGCCNNTCTTCATAAGAATAATTTCCCCTGCTTATAAGAAAAGATTTACAGAAGACCAATAACAATGTAGCCATATAAGACAATGCTTAATGCCTTGTCTTATATGGCTTAATAAGTATATGGCGCAAGTCACTTGCGCAAAAAGAGCCTACCAATACTCTAAAAATAATACTTTCCAAGGAATAATTTCAAAAGTGCTTTTTTACAATCTTTCAGATGTTCATAACTTCCTTTTATAATTCTTACATTCAAAATTCACCGCCTAAAATACCAACAATCTAAAGTTCTCATCTGTTTCATTTTAATATAATTTGCTCAAAGACTATTTTATTTCATTATTAAGTAAACAAATACAGCACGAATTGCAACACGATTAATTGCACATACTATCCATGAGGTGATATGATGGCATCCTATGTATCCCCGAAACTCAGGGAAAAATTTGAAACACTTTCCATTGATTTAAAAAACAATATCCTAAAGCGCAATGTAAAGTTGAATTCTATTTATGACTTAATAAACATTCTCGAAGTGATTTCAAAAGAGGCAAAAGAGTGAATCTTCTGTCTCATCTATCTTTTATGAAAAGATACTTATCTTAAAACGAGTCCAGAAGAAAAGCGGCTTATAGGCCGCCTTTCAATTAAGTCAATAGTTGCCTATTATAAATGCCGAAATAATATAAAAAGATAATCTTGCTATACAAGCTTAAGGTATATTAAGCTTGCTCAATTTGTTTCCCCTATCTTTGTGTTGATACAGCTTCAATATGACGAGCCGGGCAATGGGTTGGCTATGCATACCTCAACAAAGAAGGAAATAGTAAGCTTCAAGNNTTATGAAAAAACATACGAACTGGTTACATGCTTATATTATGGCTTCCAATCCAGGTACCGATAACAGTCTGAAAAGCAGACATTAGCTGTACTGAAAAAAGGACATTTATTATGCCATTTATTATGCTATAGGCACCAAAGCTGCCCCCTCTTTTGCAACACAAGAAGTCAACCACCCTGCCAGCTTATATGTAAGTAATACTAAGGCAATTACAGTAATCCAAATGAACGGAATAGTATCAGCCCAGATATCCAAACGAAATTAAGCTTCAAAAAACATGATAAAGCGCACAATAATATTAATAGAAATAATTAATATTACAGCCATAAACAATACAAATTCTTTTTTTGCTGCGTAGTAACTTCATATAAAATTCCATATTATATTTTCTCCCCTTCTTAAATATTGGAGCATAAAATAAAGCACGAAACATGGATCGTTTCGTGCTGATTAATTACAGCACCAAATTATATTTTACCTTATGTCGTCATTATAAAAAACAAAAAAATCAAGAAAACGTCACCGCAAATATTAATATATTTATATCCAGAAAAAATGAAACCTCGATAATCCGAGGCTTTTATTTTTCATTAGGGCCAAAAAGATGCAGATACGATTATATTCATACTCATATATCAATTATTTTGTAATTTTGCATTCAATAGTTTGAAGGCATCCTCCATATATTCATCACTGATTATCCTGTAGTTAAGCCATCCGCCTTCTCCGCAAGGATATTTACAGTCACATATTTCTTTTGCATATACAGATAAATCTAAATAAATTTTTTCTATTTGCTTATTTGTTAATCTTATTATCACTGTAAATGCATTTTTTTCAGCGAAAATATCACAGATATGTTTACTTTTCAGTTTATGCTTGNNCTGCGGGTAACAGGAGTCGAACCTGCACGCCAAAAGACACAAGAACCTAAATCTTCTATACTATGTGTTATGTAGTATTATTGCGTATTATTTGATTCCTCGTAATACCTAAATTTATGAGTAAATAAGCCACTTTTTACATGATTTATGTGGAAGTGCGTATATTTACTATTTTGTCAAATATATATATCAAAATATAAAGTATTAGAACTACATTAGAACAGGTAGTCTATCATTAGCACATATTCATATGTTTAATTGACACTATTGTTAAACAATAGGTGACTTAAGTATGTGAGTATAGCAACTAGTAAAATACAGTATCGTGTATATGTGATGCAATATAGAAAATTATAAACTGGCATTTTTCTCATTCATTATAATTAGCCTTCCAAAGCAATTCTAGCAGCAACAATATTGTTCGTATTCGGTAAGATACCAGTATCCTTTTTTGTTTTTGTACTCATTTTTAGCGTAAATAATATCTCCCTTTTTAACTGGTTGTTTTTGATAAAGTTCATTATAGATTGTAAATCTTCCTATCTTTCCGCTACCTATTGATTTTGTAAAAATAGCCCATCCCCATGGTTCTTCTGTTTTAGCATCCTTTAACTCTGCAATATCTGTAATCAATATTTTTCGTCTATCTTCTGATTTATTCGTAGTAAGATCTACATATCCCAAAATTTCAGTCTGGTTCTGCATTTTGTCTTTCATATCAAAATCAGGAATATTAAGAGATTTTACATACCCTTCCCAATCTCTAAGAATTATAAGATTTTGTTCGGAGTATAGTTTGGATAGTCTTAATTCCGTCTCGGCAATGCCTTCATCTTTACCAATATATTTTAAAATTTTTTTAAGCTCTCGTAACTTTTTATCACAAATCTTAATATTATCATTTGTAATTCTAAATGAAGTTTTGTCTGCATTACTATCTGCATATTCAGATAGTATATCAAGCATTTCGGAATTGTTAATTTTATTAGCACTTACAACTCTAGCCGTTGCAGACTTAAGTAATTATTCAAGATAATGAGATTGTTTTATGCTCTTTGTTTGATACTATATTGGGTATGAGATATGTGACAATCTGTAATAATGAGTTGAATATGTGATAATACAGATGTATAATTGCAGCTACTCAATTTATTTGAAAACAAAACCGATGATTTATTTAAATTTGTTTCCAGAAAAGTTAACGCTTTATGGGAAGCTAATATTTTTACTTTTACTGGTTTTAGGTATCACGTAAATATATAACTATTAAACAAATAAGCCCCTGAGTTGTTCTAGACGATTTGTCTCTTATAATCATAACTACCGGCTTAG
>DMJQ01000058.1 GCA_003457065.1 Clostridiales bacterium | reverse complement strand
CGGGTTGATACTTCTATAAATGACGTCATAGGCCGTTTCGGAATGAATGCCATAATGGTTCTTTCCATGGTTCCCATGATACAATCTGGATGCGGTTTAAACTTCGGCATACCGGTTGGTTTAATAGCAGGAATGATTGGAGCTGTTGTAAGTTTGGAGCTTAAACTTACCGGCCTTGCAGGGATAACCGTTGCGTTTCTTGTAGGTATATTTTTCGCCGCAATATTCGGATTTTTCTACGGTTTGCTATTAAACCGGGTCAAAGGTGATGAAATGATCATCGCAACATATGTAGGTTATTCATTTGTATTTCTCATGAACATAATGTGGACCGTACTTCCATTTAAAAATCCAGCATCCGTTCAGGGATTTAAAGGCGAGGGTCTGCGTATAACCATCAGTGTTAAAGAATACTGGATACATGTGCTCAGCGGATTCGGAGAAATAAATATTAATAAATACCTTGCTATTCCTACGGGAATGATTTTGTTGTTTGCTGTTGTCGCAATATTTGTCTGGCTCTTTTTCAGGACAAAGACAGGCACGGCTATTACAGCGGTCGGTTCTAATCCGGAATATGCAAGGGCATCAGGAATCAGCATTGATAAAATGCGTACAATTTCCGTAATGCTTTCAACAATGATTGCATCTGTCGGCATGATTGTCTATGAGCAGAGTTTCGGATTTATCCAAATGTACAATTCACCCATGGCATTTACATTTCCATCTGTCGCAGCTGTGCTTCTCGGAGGTGCCTCTGTTCACAAAGCAACTATTATGAATGTTGTCGTCGGCACATTTTTATTCCAGGGTATTTTAACGATGACTCCTTCTGTTGTAAACAGTGCAATCAACATTGATATTTCCGAAGTTATAAGAATAATCGTAACTAACGGACTCATAGTATACGCTTTAACCAGAGGAAAGAGGGATAAAGAATGATGAAAGATAAGAATAAAATCGGCAAAATTCTTACAGGCAGCGTTGTGCCAATAATGTTTCTGGTAATCAGTGCAATTGCCATTCCGCTTTCGAGGTTTACAGGAACCTACTTAATTGATCAGGTTATAACACGATTAGTGAGAAATTCTTTCCTTGTTCTGTCATTGCTTCTTCCTATTATGGCAGGTATGGGCATTAATTTCGGTATGGTTTTAGGTGCCATGGCAGGACAGATAGGCTTAATATTTATCACCGACTGGGGCATTGATGGATGGCAGGGTTTATTGCTGGCCGGACTTGTTTCAACGCCTATTTCCATAGGGCTCGGGTATTTCGGAGGAAGAGTATTAAACAAAGCCAAAGGCAGAGAAATGATTACATCGATGATGCTGGGGTTTTTCACATCCGGAAACGATCAATTCTTTCTATTGTATCTCTGCGGCAGCATAATACCGTTTAAAAATGCGAACCTGATTTTGTCCAGAGAATACGGTGTTCGTAATGCAATAGATTTGCCGGCTGCAAAAGGCTTTGACAACCTGATCTTATTAAAAATAGGCGGTGTCAGTATACCTATAGGAACATTTATTATTATCGGTCTGATCTGTATCTTTACGATCTGGTTCAGGAAAACCAAGCTTGGTCATGATATGCGGGCAGTAGGCCAGGATATGGGTGTTGCCAATTCTGCAGGTATACCTGTTGAAAAAACCCGTATTAAGTCAATTATCGTATCAACGGTACTGGCAGGATACGGTCAGATAATTTATCTGCAAAATATAGGAACTTTAAACACCTATAACGGAGCGGATCAGGCAGCTCTTTTCGCCGCAGCATCACTGCTGGTAGGCGGTGCATCTGTAGCCAGAGCAACCATCCCAAATGCTATTTTTGGTACGGCATTGTTCCACCTGATGTTTTTAGTAATGCCGGTAGCAGGTAAGTACCTGACCGGACAGGCAATGATCGGAGAATACTTCCGTATGTTTTTTTCTTATGGAGTTGTAACCACAGCTTTGATTATCCACTCATGGAAGAGACAAAAGGATAAAGAGATGGAAAGAAAAAGCATCAGACTGGAAGCCCAAGCAAAGCCTAAATAGAAATGAAATTGTTAAAAGGGGAGCTGACTCCCCTTTTATTATTTAAACTTATTTTATGCTGTCTAAAAATTTCTTCATTTTCTTTTTTTGTTCAGGATTTAAGAACTTTTCGAAGTTTTTTAAATCCTGAATTTTTTTGTTGTATTCTTCTTCCCCGTATTGCTCTCTGAGTTTACTGCTCATATTTTTTGCGTCTCTGAGTATTTCATCTTCCGATCTGCCGTTGTATTTATCCTTGAATTCTTTGAATTTTTTATCATTTATAAAATCATTGACTTTCTTGTCGTTTGCCGCTTTCTTGAACTCATTGCTTTCTGTGATTTTATTTATTTCATTGTCGTCGAAATTTTTAAAAATTTTTGACATCCACATACCTCCATTCATATTACATAGTATCTATTGTATATAATATGAACATAATGAAAAATGAGAACAAAAAACGGCTATTTAATAATAGTTGTTTTCATATTATGTGTTTTATTCTTGTAAGCTTACCCCAGATTTGCCCGGACAAAAAGTCTTCTAACTTTTTTTACTGGATTTAAAAATGCATTTAACAAACTCCTGTTATCATTCCTTTCTTTTTTCTTGACATATACCGTAATGTTACGGTATAATTAAATCAAATAAAAGGAACTGCCGAATAAACGGTTAGCTCCGAATGTCGATTAAAAAATCAACCGTGTCAGGGGAGACATAAGCGGTTGATTTTTTTATACTCCGGTTTCCCTTTTCAGGGAGCTAACCGCCTATCCGTTGTGGCAATTCCTTTGGAAAATTATATCAAAATCCTACATAAATTTCAATATATTTTTAAAGATACATCAGGTGACCGGTATGGTAGCCAGTATCACATTCATATGCCGTGAGGATGAATAGATTACAATAATTTGTTAAAGTACTTGATTTGTGTGTAACACAATTCCGGTATCCGAATAAAATGTAATATTAAATATGAGTGCTAAGAAGGTGATATTATTCCTGTTCAAATATTGTTATATTTATTGGCTTCAAAGTATATTTTCGGAAACGGCCAGATGCCTGACATGGTTTCTAAGCTGTCCGGAACGACAAAAAACCTGACTGCCGGATTAATTTCAGATCCGCAGAAAATAGAAAACATAATCAGCATGGTACGCACTGTCACCCCGCTGACTTCACCGCAAACAGTATCAAAAGTAAATACATATTTGCCGCTCTTTGAAAAAGTAAGCACTTTGCTTGGAATGTATTCATTTTTAAACAGAGCGCAGACCTTCAGACCGATTGAGTCCTTGAATGCAAAATCTCCTGCAGACATGATGACCGCACTGATGAAAGGCGGAAATTTCCCGGTAGGCAAAATACTTGCCCAGCCGCTCATCGCCGGCAATATGGAAAAAATGATGGGAGCGGTTGCGATGAATATGATGAAAAACGGAAATTTCAATGATATTCTTAAAAACGGCAACATAAATGATATGCTTTCTTCCTTTGCCAAAAGCTCCGGAAAAGGCACGTCGGATGTAAACGGCAATATTGACTTAAACAGCCTCATGGAAACATTTATGCCTGTAATAAACAGCATGACACAGAACACTTCAAAGAATGAAGAATACGAAGACAGAAGCAGTTTGGATAATTACGAAAATCCTCCTCAAAGAATACAATTAAAAAATGAAGCTTTCCTGCAGCCGGATGAATCTGATGAACCGCATGAACCCGTTGAAGAGCCTACATATGATAACTATAATAACCATAACGATAACTATAATGACAAATATTATAGCCATCAAAATGACAGGTACGACAAGAATTATAGATCTGAAAATTACGAAAAAGCTGTGAATTATAACGAAAACAGAAATAACTACAATGACAGAAAAGAAGTTCAAAAACCAATCCGCATTAAACAAAGGAGAAGGCGCAGCAATTCATAAACATAAGAAATAAGAAACTGCCTCAAACAGAAAAAATTTCTGCTTGAGGCAGTCTTTTTTTATTTTAGTCAATACTTTCAAATCATGCCTGTCAGTTCATCTGTCGCAATTCCATTCTTAAACGAAATTGAATAGCAANNTATGTTGCGAG
Source organism: Clostridiales bacterium (assembly GCA_003457065.1). Classification (GTDB taxonomy): domain Bacteria; phylum Bacillota; class Clostridia; order Tissierellales; family Sedimentibacteraceae; genus Sedimentibacter. The sequence goes on along the minus strand of DMJQ01000058.1, from coordinate 8,514 downwards.
AAAAATTCTATTTTCATCGCCTTTGGCTGTTACTTCAAAATTGCCTGCTTCAAGCGCCTTTATGGTATCGTACTGATTTCTGTCTCCGCTTATATCGTCTGTACCTCTAACAGTGCGATAATGAATCCCGCCCTCATAATTAACCTGAACCATCATACCGCCGATGACGAAAACGTGCTCGATTTCAGCATCCTTCATGGATGCCGGCAGCTTAAAGGGAAAATCCACCGCTTTTTCGGCACCATCCACAGTATCGTATGAAACCATTGGATTCAAGGCTGTAGTTGTCACTACTTATGAAAATGTTGAGAATATATTTTTCATTCTCAATGCGTGCACAATTTTCTTCAGGTATCCAGCTTGCTGTATATCCCATTGCTTCCGCAACCTTTCGAAGAGGAAGCATAACATTTCCGTTCTCCTCATATGGAGCAACTGAAACTCCGCTCAGATCCACATTTTTTCCATTCAGCATCACCATATATGCTGGTGCAGTAATCTCCTAAGCCGAATCAGCATTGTCCGCTGCAAAAGCAGTGTCGGCGATAACTGCAGCCGTGAGTACCGCAGCACACAGACCTCCTGCAATAATACGTATAAATTTCATATAATCATCCCTTTCTTGAAGCCGCTTAACGGTCTTCTAACTATATACTGTAATTTACGCTAAAGAATTATTCAGCATCAATTGTTCGTTGTTATCTATCTCCACTGCCTTCCCTATGCTGAACAGGTACAGATAGCATGCTTTGACTTTCTTTTTTGTAATTTTCTCAAGTGCTTCCTTGTATGATAATATTTGGCGGCTGTACTCATTCTTGACAGGCTCCAAATCTCCGTTTACTATTTCGTCGGTTTTATAATCAATAATCACAACCTGGTCGCCTTCGTAAAAATAGCAATCAATGATACCTTGAATGAGAACCGAGTCATTTTTGTCCAGTGAATCAATTATTTCGTCCGCATTCTTTTTTATCACAAACGGAACTTCCCTCTTGACAAATTCAGATGCCTTCATTCTCATTCCTATGTCTGTCATGAAAAATTCCTCAAGCATTTTAACGTTAACTGCTTCAGCTTCTTTCTCTGTAAGCAATTTTTTATCAACCATTCTGTTTATCTGATCCTTTATATTTTCCGAATCAAGCCCTTCCCTTATATTAAGGTGCTGCATCACAAAGTGCACTATAGTACCTATTTCAGCTTTTGTAAATTCGGAAGCTTCCTCCTTAAACTGAGGAATATCTCTCAATACGGGTATCCTGTACTTAACTCTCTCAATGTTTCCGTGCCCAAGCATCTTCAGATCTGTTACCGACAGCTTTGTGGGAACATTCACCGATTTAATATAAGCATATTTAAATCTGAGACGTCTGTCAATTTCATCCTTTGCGCTGCTGCTTTCATGATTCTTAAATTCAGCCATTTCATTTATCCGATCAGTCTTCTTCACTGCTTCTTCACGCTCGCTCATGATTATCTGTGAAAGGGTAATTTTATTTATATTCCATCTCGATTCATAAGAATTGCTGTTCATGCCGTAGTTAATTTCATAAATCAGATCCTCGTCATTCACGTTTCTTAAAATGCTGTCCGAATCGGCATCCTTGAACAGGCTGGTGCATATCCATCCTAAAAACGAATCCTCATTGTATATGTTGTACAGCGATGGACCCTTCTGCCATTTCTTCATTTTAGNNTTTTCAAATTTATCAACCGTACCGATCATTATAAGCCTGTCAACTGCCCTTGTCATTGCAACATACAGAACTCTCATTTCCTCTGACAGGTTTTCAATTTTAATAATGTTTTTGATTGCCGTCCTGGGGAAAGTTTCACGGTAAATACGTGTGTCGGGATTTACATATTTAGGTGCTATGCCGTAAAGCTTGTGCTTCAATATACTTTTTGAAGCATCCGTCCTGTTGAACTTCTTGTTTAGCCCACACATAATCACAACTGGGAATTCAAGTCCCTTACTCTTATGCACTGACATCAGTCGCACAACATTGTCATTTTCGCCAAGCGTCTTTGCACTGCCCATATCTCCCGATGAAATTCTTAACTTTTCAATATATCTCAGGAAGTTAAACAGACCGCTCATTGATGTTTTCTCAAAATCAAAAGCTTTGTCCGCAAGCAGCCTCAAATTTGCCTGCCGCACATTTCCGTTGGGAAGCAGTCCGACAAAGTAATAATAATTGGTTTCAATCAGCACTTCCCATATAAAGTCATTCAGATGAGTGTACCTGCTTCTTTTTTTCCAGCCTTCAACCTTATCTATGAAATTATCTAATTTCTTTGCAAGTTCATCCTGACAGTTGTTTTTATACTCATATAAAGCATCAATAAAGCTGCGTCCGGGATTTCTCACCCTTATCTGCGCAAGCTCCTCTGTTGTAAATGAGCCTATTGCTGACCTCATGACGCTGAGAAGCGGGATGTCCTGCCTAATGTTGTCTATGATTCTCAGGAGATTTAATACAACCTGTATTTCGACGGTTTCAAAATAGCCTGCACCGCCGTCAAAATAAAAAGGAATTCCCCTGTCATTGAACACTTCTTCAAATATGCCCGCCCAGCTTGATACAGAACGCATCAGTATTACAATATCCTTGTACTGAATTTTTTCGGGAGGTGTTTCAATTACTTCGTTTGTCTTCTCATCCCTTCTCACAGGTTCATTTTTATATTTCTTCAAAAGCCCGTTTATTTTCTGTGCCGCAAGAGATGCTTCCAGTTCTGCGGTCTTCATGGATTTAATCTCGTCATCTAAATCATATGATTCCGAGGAATCCTTATCTATGATCGTAAGCTCCGTAAAGCAGTCATTGCTTTCTTTCCCGTCCTGCCTGAATTCCGCACCCGGGTTTAAAAACACATCCTCGCTATAATCCATCTCTCCGATGGTTTTGCTCATGATGCTCATAAATACAAAATTAATTGCGCTCAGAATTTCTTTTCTGCTTCTGAAATTTTGTGTCAGGTCAATTCTTCTGTCATTGCCGGGCGTATCAACGGCTGGATATGAATTGCTTTTTTCATTGAATATTGTGGGGTCCGACAGCCTGAACCGGTAGATGCTCTGCTTTACGTCACCCACCATGAACATGTTGTTTTCCCTTTTTATCATGCCTATCAATTCTTCCTGCAGGCTGTTGCTATCCTGATATTCATCAATAAAAATATATCTGAACTTATTTTTGTACCTTTCTTTTATATCTTCCTGTCTCAGTACCTGAAGTGCATAATGCTCAACATCGTTAAAATCGGCAATGCCCTTTTCCATCTTCACAGCTTTAAAATGGTCATCCAGCTGGCTGATAATATTGTACAATGCTTTCATTGGAAGATACATGCTGTTGATGTCATCCGTAAATTCAGACAAGCTTCTGTCTGGAAGCATTTTCTTAATGCTGCCGATAATCTTTTTATATTCGTCTCTCAAGGATTTAACATCATCCTGTTTTTCCGGATTTACTTCTTCCTTCGCTTTGCCCCTTAATGATTTCAGCGACGGAAATGCAATGTTGTGCACACAGGCAATGAACTCTCTGAAATCCGTTGTCAGAAGATTGCTGAGTCTATCCGTGTTTCTTATGTCTTCAAGTATCGTATCTTCATAAACCGACGGGCCGTCCGCATCATTGCATAATTTTTCTGCCGTCCTTAATGCTTCTTCAGCGCCGGTCAAAAGCAGGCATATATTTTCCTGCACCGCTCTCACCCAGTCTGAATTTTTCAAATCTTCCTCAGACATTGAAAGCATTTCAACAGCTCCTAAAAGCCATTTCAAAGGATCCGGAAAGCTCAAAATAAATCTGTAAATATCCTTTACAATATCGTTTAATTCGCTGTCGCCTCGGTTTCCCGTAAAACTTTCAACAAGCTGAATGAAACCTTCCGGCTTTTCCGCATAATGTTTTTCCAGAACCTGATCTATAGACTCTTGGAGCAGTATATCTACTTCGTTTACGTCTCCGATCCTGAAATTAGGATCTATCCCCACAACATGAAAATTCTTTCTCACAATATCCATGCAAAATGCGTGAATAGTTGAAATATTTGCTCTGTTTAAAAGATTAAGCTGTTTTTTCAGGTGTTCTTTATTTTCACCCTTCTGCACTTCTTTAATGAGTGCCTTGTGAATCTTCTGCTTCATGCCTCCGGCAGCCGCATTGGTAAAAGTCACAATTAAAAATCTGTCTATGTCTTCTTTTTCGTTTATTAGCAGCTTAATTATTCTTTCAACAAGCACGGTAGTCTTGCCTGAACCGGCAGCTGCCGAAACCAGTATATTTTTATTTCTTAAATCTATTACTTCTTGTTGTCTCGGACTGAATTTCAAGCATCTTCACCCNNATAATATTTCGTCCTTTTTCAGTTTCTTTATTCTTCTGTAATTATTTGACTCCACAGCCGGATCGAACTGGCATACTCCCTTGTAATCGCAGTACGAACACGGAGTTTTGCTGCCTGCATCCTTCCTGTACGGCATAATATCAATTGTTCCTTCAAGTATTTTTTCTGCCAGGTTCTTTGCCACATCATCAGTTTTATTCAGGAGTGCCTTAAACTCCTTGACTGTAAGTGTCTTGGATGACTTTGAAGTGCTTCCGTCCTTATTTAAAGACACGGGAATAATATCGGATTTTTTATATTCCGGAATATCCCTGTCCATGCCGCAGATTATATCTGAATCTTCAACAATATAGCCCTTCAGAGAAAGCTGCCTGAATATTTCATTTTCCCATGTTTCTTCTGAATGCTCATCACCATCAATCATAGGGTCATCAATGCAAAAATAATATGCTCCACCGATTTCAGGCTCTGTTTCAAGCAGTTTTCTGCCGTTTTTTATTATCGCCGACATATAAATCATCAGCTGCAGCTGAAGCCCCTGTACGGCATCCGATAAATCAATATCCTTGTGTGAAGACTTGTAGTCAATAATATTAATGTATGCTTTGCCGTCCTTTTCCAGTATATCTACCCTGTCAATTCTTCCCTGAAGGCAAACACTAATATTTTCTGTCAATTTTACTTCCACAGGCTCCACAAAAACTTCGTTTTTCGTACTGCCTATGACAAGTTCTGTATACAACGGCCTGAAACTTCCTTTTTTAAGCTGCTCCACAATTGTATTTGCAGCCCTGTTTACCAGCCTCTTTATTTTTTCCTTCATATACTTGTTGCGCTCATTTGAATCAAATGCTGTGTAATCCATTTCTCCGTCACTTAAAACTTTCTCCGTGCATGACAGCGACAAAGAATTAACTACATCTTTGTTCAGTTCCTCAATGCTTTCTTCCTTTTCGGAAATTTCCTTGGTGAACCGCTCAACCGCCTGATGATAAATATTTCCCAGGTCATAAAATTCAACTTTCTGAACAATCCTCTGCTGAGGCCTTATTATATTTTCCATAAAAAATTTAAAAGGGCATTCGGCAAAATTCTCAAGTCTTGAAACAGACATGGTTACAGGTGACTGATAAATTTCCTTCAGATTATTGCGTGTAATTTTTTCTGCCTTGTTATTATATTGCAAAGCTCTGTTTATCAATTCAGCTATGTGTGTTTCATTAACTTCATACCAGGTATAAACATCCTTCCAGATACCGTCGATATCATTTCCTTCAACAAAATCCCTGATGTTTGAAACAAGATGCTCGACAGTTCCCTTGTTGTTTGAAACTTTTTCTTCTTCATTGGCACAGCTTAAATCAGTCTGCTCCTTAACCGACGGAAACAGCTGTTTGAATCTGTCTACATACATTGATGGCTGCAGTGCCTTGCCATCCGACGTTCCGAGAGCATAACTCAGAAACAGCTTGTCTGAAGCGTTGGTAAGCACCTTGTAGAGCATGTGTTTTTCCTTGTACATATAATAGTTGGAATCATTCAGAAGCTTCATTCCCGATTTTGCCAGCAGCTCTCTTTCATCGTCAAGCAACAGGCCTTTTTCGTTGTTTTTGGAATCCAGCATCCCTTCATTGGCACCCATCACAAAAAGTACATTTGAAGACTTAACCGAAATTTTATCGGTCTCTCCCACGGTAACCTTGTCCAGTGTAGGCGGAATAATATTTATTTTTACTTCCCTGAAACCCGCCTCTATCATTTTTCTGTATTCCCGTGGAGTGATTTCAACATCTGCTCCAGCCAGCACTATCTGTTCAAATATGTCTATGACATAATTCCATATCTGTGCATTTTCTCCGGACAGCTCGTAAAACCCGGAACTTTTAAAAATTTCCACCTGCTTTTCAATTTTTTCCTGCACCTTGTACGATTTCAAAAAATCAAAAATAAACATGGTTATATCAAGCGTTGTTTTAAGGCTGCCAAAAGTCTTTTTTGCTTCCTTTAGTCCAGCTGCAAATTTTTCTCGCAGCTTATTAAAATAATCTATGTTTTCAGCATTGAATTTAAATGTTCCGAACCATCTCTCGCCTTCAATTCCATATTGCAGTGCAAAATTTTCAAGCCTGCTGACATCGTCGTAATCAAGTGAAGAAAATCCGGTCTTTAAGAATTCAAATACACTGTCATGCCTGAAATTATAAATAAGCATATCGAGAAGGGACAATATAAACTTTGTGAGCGGATTGCCCATAATATCTCTTTTGGAATCAAGAAAGAATGGAATTTCATACTGTGTAAATACCTTTTTAACATTAATGCCGTAGCTGTCCATGTCCCCTACAGCAACTGTAACATCTTTCCACCTGTATCCTTCATCCCTTACAAGGGAAATAATTTTAGCAGCTGTTTTTTCGGTTTCGGAGTAAGGATTAAGAGAAGAAAATATCTGAATATTGCGNNATTTGTTCAATGGCCGCCATTTCTTTATTGAGCCTGCCATGATTCAAAGGAATAATATTTACCTGGCACTCCAGATCACCGACTAACGTGCCGTAAGTGTCGGAGACTGTTTTAAATGCCTCCCAGTCCTCAGTACTTCGCAGATTTTTCAGCAAGGCTGCATCAATATTCAATGAAATTGTAACATCACCGGCATACCTGATAAGTTCTCTTACGAGCCTGTGCCTCTGCATGTTGAAACTTTCAAATCCGTCAATCCATATGATTGAGTTTTTTATGTAATCCGAATGCTCCACAGCTGAAATAAACAGCTCTGCCTTATCTTCCTCGTCAAAAAATTTATCCCGTGTCCTTTCGGTTATTTCCGTGTAAATTTTAATTATGTCTTCAAGCTTATTTACCAACAGCTGATTTTCATCATTGACCTTATATTTAATTACCTGCTCAAGAAATTCCGAACTAATACAGTTTTGTTTCATTTCGCTTATGAGGCTGTCAAATTCTCTTAAGAATCCTTCCTGCCCCGATGCCTTGTTGAACAGTTTAAGCCGGTTCTTATTTTCCTCAAATATTTGCTTCAACAGCATTATTTTACCGTAGCTATTGATTCCCTGAACCTTGAGCCCGCCTACTTCTTCAAAAACCTTGTAGCCCAGGCGCGTGAAGCTTAATATTTCGGCGGCCATAATTCCCTGCTCGCTTATCCTTTCAATAATTTCATATTCAGCCTGATATGTCATTTGTTCGGGAACTATGAGTATTAAATTTTTACGATTGTTATTTTTGATTTCTCTTCCTATAGCATCATAAATATATGTAGATTTCCCTGTCTTGGCTCGTCCCGCAACAATATTTAATCCCATAATACCTCCTTGTAATCAACAGCAGACGGAGTACGCATGTACAATTTTATCACTGCCGTGCCTCTGCCTCCGTCCGTCTATTGTTCATCTGTTATTTTATACAGGTTTCTGTTATCCAAAAGCCAGATTTTGTCCGTGAAACGTCCCGGCTCTATTCCTTGCAGCGCATGTTCAAAATCAAACATTCTGGCATCTATTATATCTAAGAAGTGAAGCAGTTCTGCTTCCGGAGTCATAGGTTTTTTCGGGCTTCCGAATTCAGGCTCATAGTGATGAGATAAGACCATGTGCTGAAGCACCGTACTTTTTTCTTTGCTCAAGCCTATTTTTTCCCCTTCTATTTCTATTTCCTTTATGCCTTGTATTATATGTCCCAGGAGTTTTNNTACATAATCCGAAACAATTCCGTATTCGTCCGAATCCATTTCAAGTATCTTGCATATGTCATGAAGAATAACTCCCGCATATACATAGTCCATTTTAAGGAAGTCATAAACTTGGCCAAGCATTTCTCCCGACTGCAGCATTCTCAGCGTATGGTACAAAAGACCGCCTCTGTATGAATGGTGGTTTTTCTTTGCCGCCGGATAATAATAAAGTCTGTTGCTGTATTTTGATATTATATTTTCAACCAGCAGTTTAATTTCTGCATCTTTGATTTTATCTATATATGATTTAACAGAATTCATCATTTCCCCCTGTTCAATTGGAGCAGATGGTATCAGTTCTGATATTACAACCGAATCCGCAGGCATTTTTGCTCTTATCTTATTTATTTTAAGCTGCTTTGATCCGTTCCATTCCAGAACTTCTCCTCTTACTTTCA
>DMJQ01000065.1 GCA_003457065.1 Clostridiales bacterium | reverse complement strand
TTATAAGAAATTTACTATATTGGCATTATTTAAGCAAATTGCTGTAAATCTTTATAATAAATATTTCTCATGCTTTTAAGATAGTCCATTATATTTTCATCCCAGCTTTTATTATAGCAATATCCAAGGGCTTCTCCAACATGGAGAGCAGATATTCTGAATAAATCGCAGGCTGTAAAAATGGCTTCCCATAAATTGTCGTAATTTCCGCCGGAATATGTCTTTTTATACAGTTCATATAAGTAGGGCGGAAGATATTTTTTATACTGTTTTCCCCACATTCCGACATTTACAGAAGAACCCGTGTCGACACTAATATACCAATCCATCATCTTATGGAGTTCTCCCAAAACCACCTCATAATACATTCTCATGGCATAAGGCAACTGGTCTCTTACGATGCCCTTTGCAACATTATTAAGACACCAGAAGAAATTATTGCAGCAGCCGTTATAGGAAGCCTCTTCAGGCCTTTTCACAAGATAATCTTTTTCGCTTGATTTTGGAATATGAGGTAAAATTCCGTCCTTATCCATTAAAGGAACAGTAAGGCTGTCTGAGCCGTAGGACTCACGCATATGGTCTATGGTTTCAATATGAAGGTCGATTCTTGTACTGTCTTTAAAAAGAATCAGAAAGCCATAATAAGAAAAATCCCATAAAATATTTTCAGGATTTAAGGAATTTATATCCGGCTCCTGAACCATAGCAATCTCTCCAAATACAGAAAGCCAGCTGCTGTCTTTAATGAAGCTTTCTATTGCCGTAACTACATACACAATATCATAATCCTGAAACAAATCCTTTTCTATATTAGGATTTGCCCGTGAGCCGTTCATGTATACGGCGCGGATCAAATTGTTTTCTTCCGCGGTTTTAAGTATTATATGAAACATTTCTTCTTCTGATCTCATTTATAACCTCCCTAAGGATAAAACAATCAAATAACTTATCCGGTAATTTCCATAAAACTCAATATAAGCAAAACTTATAATTCAGGATTTATGCTATAAGAATCAGGCAGGAGAATGGTTTTTAAATAAGTGATTATAATGAAATACTTCTGTTTTTTATTGAAAAATAAGATTTAACTGTCGTACATTTAATATTAATTCCTTAAACTTATAAAGTCAACCTTGTGAATTCTGCCTTTTAGTAAAATTTATTTTTATTTGCTTTAAATTTCAATAAAAATTTTGTATAATGTATACAGCTAATAAATTTTAGGGAGATGATGCTTATGGGTATTGGTTTCATAGGCGCAGGCAACATGGCCGGAGCAATTATAAAGGGCCTTCGCCGTTCAGGCTTTAAAGACGATATTTTCTTGACAGATGTTCAGCCTGATAAAGCAAAAATCATAGCTGACGAAGCAAATGCCGTCCTTTGCCAAAGCAATGAAGAAATTATTGAAAAGGCGGAATATGTCCTTCTTGCCGTAAAGCCAGATATGTACAAAAAGGTTTTAGAAAGCCTTTCCGAAAAGCTTTCCCAAAAGAAACCTGTAATCATTTCCATTGCCGCAGGTACTTGTCTTGATGCGGTTACGGAATATGCAGGTATTGAAACTCTTCCCGTAATCAGAGTAATGCCCAATGTAAATGCCTTGGTTCTTGAAGCCGTTAGCGCCCTTTGTAAAAACAGCCATGCTACGGAAGAAAACCTTAATTACGTAAAATCTGTTTTTGATGCCATAGGAACGACTGTACTTCTTGATGAAAAATATTTTACGGCCTATACGGGAATCGCCGGCTGTTCCCCTGCTTTTGCCTTTCTTTTTATAGATTCTCTGGCAAATGCTGCGGTTAAACACGGTATTCCTAAGGAAACTGCCGTTAAAATTGCCTCTCAGGCCCTTCTCGGAAGCGCTAAAAACCTTCTTCATTCCGGCGAGGTGCCCTGGGCCATGATAGAAAAAGTATGCTCTCCTGGGGGAACTACCATAGAAGGTGTTCTTGCCCTTGAGGAATACGGCTTTAACACAGCCGTTGTAAAGGCTGTTGACGCAACCATAGCAAAAGATAATTACTTAAAGGAAATTCTCTCCAAGTAATTGGCGGTACCTTTATATACCAGGTATAGTTTTCAATTATAGGTATTGTTTTAAATCTATATTAAGTCTATAATGTAAATGTTAAAATTATAACTTTTTTAACTTATACTGACATATTTTGAGAGGCCTTGATTAAAGGGCTTTTCCCCGTTTTACGAGAATTATTTACAATTTTAATTCTTGGATAAAATTTAATCACTGTCAACCTTTGTTGAAAAATATGCATTTATGTAATTTATGCGATGTAAGGCTAACCCTTAGGGCCATGCCACTTCATATATAAAGCTAAATTAAGAACATATTACTTAATCAGGCTTACGCATCATAATCAGNNTTTTCATATTCTTTATAGGTATTTTTGTACATCGTGTTTTAAATATTTATTTGATTATAGCCAAAAGCCCCGCTGCTTAATCGATTAAGGACAGGCCGGGGGAATTTTTCCTGTCTTTATCAATTTAAGATAAGCGTAAATTCACAATTATTAAAAGGAGTGTAACTATGTTTAAAGTAGTAAGAAAAAAAGAACTTAACACCTCCGTTACTTTAATGGAGATTGAGGCCCCTGGTATCGCCAGGAAAGCCCAGGCCGGCCAGTTCATCATTTTCCGCGTGGATGAAGACGGCGAGCGTGTTCCCCTCACCATAGCCGACACCAATACGGAAACCGGCACGGTTACGATTATATTTCAGCAGGTTGGAAGATCAACCATGCTCTTAGCCCAGCTTAACGAAGGAGATTATCTTCTTGACTTTGTTGGCCCCTTAGGTCTTCCTACTCATGTTGAAGACAATGTTAAAAAAGTATGCATCATCGGCGGCGGCGTTGGCTGCGCTATTGCTTATCCCCAGGCTAAGCACTTTTTCAAAGAAGGTCTTCACGTAGATATGATCGCGGGCTTCCGCTCAAAGGACATCGTTTTTCTTGAAGAAGAAATGAAGGCTGTTGCAACGAATCTTTATATTACTACAGACGACGGCACCTACGGAGAAAAAGGCTTTGTTACAGATAAGCTTAAATCCCTTATAGACGCCGGAAACAATTATGATCTCGTTATCGCCATAGGACCTATTCCTATGATGAAATTCGTTTCAAAGACTACAGAGCCTTACGGCATTAAGACCCTTGTTTCCTTGAACCCGATTATGATAGACGGAACAGGTATGTGCGGCGGCTGCCGTGTTTCCGTAGGCGGCGAAATTAAATTTGCCTGCGTTGACGGCCCCGACTTTGAGTGACATAAGGTAGATTTTGATGAGCTTATGAGAAGAAACACCTTCTACCGCGGAGAAGAAACACATAGCAGAGAAAATTGCAGACTTTTCAATCAGGGAGGTAAGGAAAATGCCTAATATGGCCCCAAATAAAACCGCTATGCCGGAACAGGACCCAAATGTAAGAAATAAGAACTTTTTAGAAGTAGCAACAGGCTACACAGAAGAAATGGCAAAAGAAGAAGCCGAAAGATGTTTGAACTGCAAGCATAAGCCCTGCGTTTCCGGCTGCCCTGTTAACGTAAGAATACCTGAATTCATTATGCAGGTAAAAGACGGCAACTTTGAAGAAGCTTATAAAATAATAACTTCTACAAACACTTTGCCTGCTGTATGCGGAAGAGTTTGCCCTCAGGAGAGCCAGTGCGAAAGCAAATGCGTAAGAGGCATTAAAAACGAGCCTGTAGGCATCGGAAGACTTGAGCGCTTCGTAGCCGACTGGTATATGAAAAATGTAGAAGCAAAGGCTGAAAAAGTTTCTTCAAACGGCCATAAGGTAGCTGTAATCGGCGCAGGCCCTTCCGGCCTTACCTGTGCAAGCGACCTTGCAAAATTAGGCTATGAAGTTACTATTTTCGAAGCCTTCCATACAGCCGGCGGCGTTCTTGTTTACGGTATCCCCGAATTCAGGCTTCCAAAGGCAATTGTTAAAAAAGAAGTTGAAAACCTTGAAGCCATGGGCGTTAAGATTATGACAAATATGGTTATCGGAAAGGTTTTATCCATAGACGAGCTTTTTGAAGACGGTTTTGAAGCCGTATTCGTAGGCTCAGGCGCAGGGCTTCCGGCATTTATGGGAATCCCCGGCGAAGGTCTTGTAGGCGTATATTCCGCCAATGAGTTCCTTACACGTATTAACCTTATGAAAGCTTACAAAGACGACAGCGACACCCCTATTAAAAAGAGCAAGCGCATTGCAGTAGTAGGCGGCGGAAACGTTGCCATGGACGCTGCAAGATGTGCTAAGAGAATCGGCGCAGAGGAAGTTTATATTGTATACAGACGTGGTTTAGAAGAAATGCCTGCAAGACTTGAAGAAGTTCACCATGCACAGGAAGAAGGCATTATTTTCAAGAACCTTACAAACCCTGTAAAAATAGTAGGCGATGAAAACGGCTTCGTATGCGGTATGGAATGCATCGAAATGGAGCTTGGAGAGCCTGATGCTTCCGGCAGAAGAAGACCTGTTGCAAAAGACAATTCCAACTTCATTCTTGATGTAGATGCAGTTGTTATGGCTATCGGAACTTCTCCGAACCCGCTTATCAGAACCACAACAGACGGCCTTGAAGCCAACAAATGGGGCTGCCTTGTGGCAAACGACAAAATGGCTACAACCCGCGAAGGCGTATTTGCCGGCGGAGACGCCGTTTCCGGCGCAGCTACCGTTATCAATGCTATGGGCGCAGGTAAAACTGCCGCTGCTTCCATCGATGAGTATATTAAAAACAAAAATAAGTAATAAAACCTTTCGTCTATTAAGACAGTTATATAAAAAGCTGAGGATAAAATCCTCAGCTTTTTGAATTATTAAAAAATGTTTATTAAGGAATATTGCAAAAAGTCATCCATTGATTATCCGCATCAAGCTTCGCATTCATACCGATAGGCAGTATTGCGTGCTTTGCGCCATGGCCGAAATCATCTGTGTAAACAACAGGAATACGGTATTTAGCACCAAAGCGCTCTAGGCACCGCAATAAATCCTCCGGGGCATTAAGGGCATAGTGTCCGAAAATTAGTCCGGAAACGTTTTTCATGAATCTGCTTTGGCCGATAAAAGCAAGGTATGAGCTTACTTCTCCTACGCCGCTGAATTTTTCATGATCTTCTAAGAACAAAAGGTATTTTTTATCAAGGTTATATTGAAAATTTTCATTGGCAAGCATTAGGCCGAAGAGCGCAGTGTAGCCGCCTATAAGCGTACCCTCGCAAACACCGCCGTGCAAGGTTTTCCAATTGCTGTTGCTTATAAACCGGTCTGCCTGAAACCCTTCCACAAAATGAGAACAAAACTGCATGTACTCATAATGCCGCAGGTCTGAAAACTCCCCTGCTCCCATGCCATAGTAAGTAATCAGATCTGTTTGGGCATAAATTGCATTGAGTATAGAAGTGCCATCACTGTAGCTGCTGAATATTTTCGGGTGACGCCGGATATTATCATAATCAATCAGCGGCAGAATCTCCGCTGCACTTGCATCACCGTTAAATAAAACCATTTGTACACTGCCATCTGCCACAAGGGAATTTAAATCGGCGGCTCGTTCCTCCGCACTAGCGGCATAGCCGTAAGTATCCTTTTGAAAGTTATCACCGAGTTTTATTCTAAATCCAAGGCGTTCTATTGCGGCAAAGGCAGGAATATAGCGCCCCATATCAGCCACATGACTTGGACAAAATATCCCGATTGTTCCGTTAATATTCAGTCTCTTTGCTTGCATATATAAAACCTCCTCCAAGCATTTCACTGTATCAAAAAATAGCTTTTGACTTTATCTATGATAATAGCATGGTCTTCTATAATAATATAGCTTTAAGGCAGTAACAAAAAACTATTTTTCATAAACGGCTTNNTATTTAAGGTATATCACTATATCCTGTGTCTATGATGAACTCATAGGACGTTTCGCATTTGCCGTATAAAAATAAAATAAGAGCTGAAAAACTGATTTTCCTAAAATGCAGCTTCTGCAGTTCCTTTGAAAGGGACGGCAAAATATAAATTTATTTCAGAAACCTTAACCGGATATCCTCTGTCTTTATACTTTTTATATTA
>DMJQ01000176.1 GCA_003457065.1 Clostridiales bacterium | reverse complement strand
TTCTTATGTTGAATATTTCTTTATAGTGAAATATAATAGATGAAATAAATAGAATTGGAGGAAAACCATGGAATATACCGGCGTAAAAGAAGCGGCAGAAAAATGTGGGTTTATTCCCCGAGTGTTAATCTACCACTGTGTCAACAGACGCAAACACGCATCAAAGAATGCGATAAAGGAGGAATAACATGGCGCGAACCAAACGGATCAAATCGGAAACATTGTTTTTCCCCAAAAGACTCATTGAGCGAATGAACTCTATCAAAATGTATCCTCTGACGCTGGTGGAGGCTCCATCCGGCTTCGGAAAGACCACGGCTTTGCGCCACTTTTTCGATACGCAGGTTTCTAAAACCGCACAGGTCATTTGGCATACCTTCCCAACTGAACAGCCGGGTGCTTCATGGAAAGCTTTCTGCGGTCTGATCGGACTGTTTGATCCGGAAAGTGCTGAGCTGCTGACTGTGATAGGAGCACCGGATGAGGATACCTTGCCGGAAATCGAGAGAATTTTTAGAACGCTCCATTGTCCGGAGGAAACTTATCTGGTGTTGGATGACCTGGCTGCATGGAAGCTGTATAACGCCGGTACATTTCTGACGGCACTTTCGAATCATGGTGGCGAGGCGCTTCACGTGGTGGCGGCTGCACAGCTTCTGCCTTCGGCAGCACAGGTCTCCATGAAGGAAAATAACCGCTTTTTTATCATGCGGGAATCTGCGCTTACATTTTTGCCCGAGGATATTGATGCATATTACCGGCAGGCCGGTATTTCACTTACGTCCGTACAGCTTGAGGAAGTGCAACGGATTACGGAGGGCTGGGTTATGGCTCTGTATCTCCAGCTTTTATCTTTTATTGAAAGAGGCCGGTTTGAGGATGTGAGCATACAAAACATGCTTCGGAATGCCCTGTGGAACCATCTGACTTGCGTTCGAGCGGGAGTTTCTTACTGTGATTTCCATCTTTCCCCGCTTCTCGCTGGCACAGGCTACAGCTCTGTCCGGCAAGAGCGCGGAGGATACGGAGCGGCTATTGCGGGAAAAGCGTGTATTTGTCCATTTTGACCGGGAAAGCCACTTCCATCCGCAGGCGAGATCTGGATCAACTATACTGGTTTTATAGCAGGTGATAATGCTAATAACTCAATATCAGAGTGGGCGGTGGTTAAGCTGGATGTCAGCGACAGCAATACTCCTGGAGAAAGTGATATTACCTTTGAAACAGAGGCAACATTATTGCCGGGAAAAGAGAAAAATTACACTCTGAAGCATGTAAAGAGTACACTTACCATATCTGCGAGCGGTAGTCAAACTACCTATCCCATAAATGTTACAGATGGCACGGCAACCCCCACAGTTTCGGCCGCAGGGACGACTGTAACCATTACCTCCGCTCCCGCACCAAGCGGACAGCAATTCAAGGAATGGAACATTACCCCCCGCCGTCACTTTTGTGGATGGCACAAGCAAGACGAATGCAACAGTAAAATTTATTATGCCTGAACATGAAGTAACGGCAACGGCTACTTATGAAGCTTTGCCTGCCAATACGTATTATATCACCGTCCGGAACAACGGCAATGGCACAGCCAGAGCCAATGTCAATTCTGCTGTGCAGGGCACGGAAATTACGCTGACCGCCACCCCGAATAGTGGCTACAGTTTTAAGGCCTGGGAGGTTATCAGCGGCGACGTGGTCTTCGCGAATTCGGGTAGTGCTACGACTACATTTACTATGCCCGCAAACAATGTGACCGTTACGGCGAACTGGAGTTACAATGGCGGCGGTGGAGGCGGTAACAGCGGCAGCTCCGGCTCCGGCAGTACAACCACAACGACAACCACTGGAAAGACCCCTGACCAGCCGGTAACGGCAGCAGTTTCTGTCACAGCCACAGCCGGGGCAAATAGTGCGGCCAGCGCATCAATTCCAGAGAAATCCATTACCGGCGCCATTGCTAAAGCACAGTCCGACGCAAAGGCACTGGGCAAAACCGAAAATGGTATCGCCGTGGCACTGCACGTCACCATGCCAAAGGGCGCTACCTCCTTGACAGCAACATTGACTCGCAACTCCCTGAACAGCCTTGTAAGCGCTGGGGTAATAAGCCTTGAACTGAACGGCTCCCCTGTGGCGGTTTCTTTTGACAAAAAGGCACTGGCAGAAATCCAGAAGCAGAGTAGCGGAAATATCAGCATCACAATTGTACCGAACGTCAGCCTTTCTGCTTCAGCAAAGGCCATGATCGGAACAAGACCAGTATATGACCTGATGGTAAGCTATACCAAGGACGGCAAAAATATCATAGTTTCCAGCTTCAGCGGCGGTACGGCTACTGTTTCAATTCCATAAACGTTAGGCAAAAACGAAGCAGTTGGTGGCCTGTATGCGGTCTATGTGGACGCAAAAGGCAACGCAACCAGAATTGCTGACTCTGCTTATGATGTAGATAGCATGTGTATCATCTTCACTACTACCCACTTTTCACTGTACGGTGTGGGATATATCGCGCCATCAGCGAAATTTACCGACATAGCAAACCATTGGGGCAAAGAGTCAATTGACTATGTGGTTGGCAGAGGACTTCTCTCCGGCATCTCGAAAACCGACTTTGCACCAAACACTGCAATGACACATAAAATGCTGGTAACAACCCTCGGAAGGCTGGCAGGAGTGGATGTGAAAACCTACACCACAAATAACTTCACCGATGTAAATGCAGACAGCACCTTCCAGCCATACATTGAGTGGGCGTATAAGAAAGGCATTGTGCAGGGCACAGAAAACGGCAAATTTGAGCCTGACAGAGCAATCACACGTGAAGAAATTGCGGTAATTTTCGCAAATTTTGCGAGAGAAACCGGCTACACCCTGCCTGCTACCCGTGAAGCGACAACATATGCTGATGCTTCCAGCATCGGCAGCAACTACAAAACGGCGGTAACGGTCATGCAGCGGTCTGGCATTATGATGGGCGGTACGGACAACAAATTTAATCCGAAAGCCAGCGTTACCCGCGCGGAGGTTTCCTCCATGCTGTACCGCTATATCAAACTGACTATTGATACCGCAACAGCGCAGGGAAAGGTACTGAATGATGCCGGACAGTATTTGTATTACAAGGACGGCAAAGCCTTCACCGGCACACAGACCATCGACGGTAAGTGGTACTTTTTTGCACCGACGGCTCTCTTGCCAGAAGCACCGAAATTGACGGATATGAGGTCGATGAAAACGGCGTGAAAAACCAGATAAGATTTCAACAGAAAACAACGAGCAGGCTGAAATTTTAATCTGCTCGCTGTTTTACAATATAGAAAATCACTTAAAATAATGTTTGCGTTATAACTCCTGACAAGACTGCTATAACAGCCTTAAATTGCCTGTTATTTAACTTTGGATAATTTCCTGGAAATGGTTGATGGAGTAACGTCCAGCGCTTTAGCTGCCTTTCTTATGCTTCCGTATTTTTTTACTGTTTTTTTAATGATATCCAATTCAAAATCCTCTATTATTTTTTTTAACGGACGATTTATTTCAAAATCACTTATATCCTGATTTGCATAATACACATAGTCGGCTTTTTTGCTTATTGAATCCACATATTTCAAGTCATCATTGGTTATTATGTCGTTTAAAGAAATCAGGACTAACCTTTCTATTGTATTTTTTAGTTCTCTTACGTTGCCGCTCCAATTATGGCAAGTCAACGAGTTGATAACTTTTTTGGACAGTTTTTTTGAAGTGTTGTATTGCAAATTAAAATAATCGGTATAATACAGTGCCAATAAAGGTATGTCATCTTTTCTTTCCGATAGAGGCGGTATGGTAACCGGTATTACATTCAGCCTGAAATACAGATCATTTCTGAAAAGTCCTTCATTTACAAGGTCCTTCAGGTTCTTGTTGGTGGCGCATATAATTCGGACATTTGATTTTATTTCTTTATATCCGCCGATGCGCACGAATTTGCCGTCCTGCAATACCCTTAATAGCGTTGATTGCAGGCTCAGCGGCATTTCACCGATCTCATCCATAAATAAAGTGCCGTTTTGAGACAGTTCTATGAGNNAATTCGGATTCTTTAAGATTATCAGGTATAGCCGCACAATTTATTTTAACGAATGCTTCCTTTTTTCTTTTGCTGTTATTATGTATTAATTCTGAAAGCAGTTCTTTTCCTACTCCCGAATCACCTGTAATTAATATGGGAGCTTCTGATTTAGCCACTCGCAGGCAAATGTTTATAATTTCTGCCATTTTATCATCGGTGGTTATTATGCTTTCTGTTCTATACTCTCCGAAGTCAGCAGGCATAACGGCACAGTTTCCTTCATCATATAACACATTGAATTTTCGCATGAATTTCCTCCGTATGTT
This sequence comes from Clostridiales bacterium, assembly GCA_003457065.1. Classification (GTDB taxonomy): domain Bacteria; phylum Bacillota; class Clostridia; order Tissierellales; family Sedimentibacteraceae; genus Sedimentibacter. Next base: position 16,880 of record DMJQ01000176.1, on the reverse strand, counting down.
ATCGATAAATTAAAAATAAAATCCGTAGTCTTTGGCAATATCCTCAAATTTATTTAAATAACTTATGGAGCCTTGCTTATCTATCTGACTAAGAAGTATGATAATCATATTTATAACGCTTATCGGAGTTGCATAAAAATCAGTTATTGAAACTGATTCGCAGGGTATGGTAAATGTAATGTCGGATAAAGGAGTGAGGGCAGACATTACATTGTCTGTTAAAGACACAATTTTAAAATTATGTTTTTTAAAGAAATTGACTATCCTGACAGTTTCTTTTGGATAGCGTGCGAAACCTATGGCAAGAACCAGGGCGTTGTCATCAAACAAAGAAAAGCTGTTGAGACTGTCAGTAGCACCGGAAGTTATTTTCCAAGTTTTCTTGCCAAGTCTGGTTAACATATGCTCGGCATATATGGCTATTATACTTGAACTTCTCGTTCCTACTACTATTATTTCGGGAGCTTTAATTATTTCTTCCAATATAGAATAAAAAGCCACTTCATCAAAATTATCCATCAACTTGTTTAAATTCGAAATTTCCTTGTTTATTACCAGATTTTTGATATTGTTTATTCTGGGGTTAATGTTTATCAGAGAAAATTCAAATCTGTCCGTGGAACTCAGCTCAGACATGGCAAAATCTCTTATGATATTTCTAAGCTCCTCATAATCTTTAAAACCTAATTTATTGGCATATGCAGCAATATGCTCCGGTTCTACAGATAAAATTTTTGATACATCCGTCATATCTAAAAAAGATATTTTTTTATAATTTGTTCTGATGTAATCTGCCAGCTTTAGTTCGCAATTATTCAGATTCAGAGAATCATCGGTAAGTCTGTTGAAGAAGTTTTGCTTATAGTCCATTTAATATTATCCTTTCATTAGAATAGTATAACGTTTACCTTAACAATAGTATAACATAAAACTGTAATAGTTCAATAATAAAAAATGCTTAGTGTTGCAAAAAAACAACACATACAATTTGTTGTTCAGAATTATTATCAATAAAATGCTGAATAAACCAGGTAAGATGCTCATTAATGAAAAAGAGGTGTTGCAAAAAAACAACATGTTACATTAAAACAACACTGCGCATGTATTTTTGAGAGACAGTTTATTGAAAAACATTGAAATTCCGCCGGATGTTCTTTTTTTTTAATTGGCACGCTTATTGCTTTATATTATGTATAGCGTTTATAAAGTGTATGTATTTGTTGATGGGAGGAATGTATATGCGATTGATAAGATCAATGGGGTTTCCCAGAATGCATAAGGAGGAAAGTGAAAAAAGAGACTTCTTACCTCAGTTCTTTAAAGAATTGTNNAAAGAATTGGAAGAGTATGAAGCAGATATATTTCTTGAAGAAGGGTATGGCGAAAAACTTGGATACACTTCGGAAGACTATTTGCGATGCAACAGTAAAATAAGGTTTGAATCTCCTGAAAACGTATTCAAAAATGACTTGGTAATTGTCTTACGATGTCCCGAAACAGAAGAAATATATCTAATGAATGAAGGTGCAGTATTAATATCCATGCTTCATTATGAAACCAGAGAAACGAGAAACAGATTATTTAAAGAAAGAAAATTAAGCTGCTTTTCCATGGATGCCATGACTAATGATGAAAACGAAAGGATTTTGGTAAATTACAAAGGCACTTCACGGGCAGGATCACGAATTGCGTTTGAAGAGCTGAAAAAGAGAACAGAAGGCTTCAAAAATATTAGCAACAAAATTTTAAATGTTTCTATTATAGGCTTGGGCGCGGTTGCTGCCAATTCTGCCAAGACATTTGAAGAATTTGGAGACAGTGAGTTTCTTCAGGATGAAAACGGAAGAGGTATCATCATGCACATGCTTCCAAGAACTATTACTCAAAATTACAACAGCTTAAAAAGTGTTATTCAAAATGCGGATATTTTAGTAGATGCCAGCAAAAGGCCGGATCCTACACGGGTAATTGTGAGCAACGAATTAATCAAAGATTTGCCTGAACATGCTGTAATACTTGATTTGACGGCCGACCCATATAATGATAAAATTGAACCCATGCAGGTTAAAGGAATTGAAGGCATACCTACCGGAACATTAGACAAGTTTGTCATAGAAACCGATGATGTTATGTATGACACAATCCCAAAATCGGTCAACAGTGCAAACAGAAGGGTGGTTGTAAGCTGCAATGCCTGGCCCGGAATTGATGCAAAGGATTGCATGGAACTTTACGGAAGACAGCTGATGCCGTTTATGGATGTTATCTTATCAAAGTATATCAAAGACATGGATATCAACAGCCGAAACATGTATGAAAGGTCTCTTGTCAGGTCTTCTTTAGATTATTACTTAAAAAAATCAAATAGTTCAGAGGTGAAAAAATGTATAGAATAGGAATAGACACCGGCGGTACAANNCGGAAAAATCCATTATACTAAGACACCTACCACTCCAAAGGAATTATTAAAGGGTATAAACAAAGGCATAGACAAAATAGTCAATGAATGCGGTGTAAGCCATCGGGAAATCAAAGAATTAATCTATGGAACCACAATAGTTGTAAATATGATTGCACAAAAAGAAAGTGAAGCAACTGCTTTAATTACGACTAAAGGATTCAAAGATGTACTGGAAATAGGAAGAGCGTACAGAAATGAAAATATATATGACATCAATATGGAAAAACCGGAACCTCTCGTAAAGAGAAATTTAAGATTTGAGTTATCCGAGAGAATGAATTTTCTTGGCAAGGAACTTGAGCCGGTAAACCGACAAGAGGTTGTAGATATAATAAATAAACTGAAGGCAAAAAACATAAGGGCAATAGCCGTATGTTTAATGCATTCCTATGCCAATCCGATGCATGAATTGGAGATAAAAGAAATAATAAATCGGGAATGGCCTGAAGTATATGTTTCGATTTCGGCTGAAATTATTCCTCAGTTCAGAGAGTATGAGAGAACATCAACTACAGTTATAAACGCATACATGATGCCGAATATGGCTTCACATATCTTGGATTTTGAAAAAGAGATGCAAAAAAGCGAGATAAATGCCAACTGCTATATGATGCAGGGAAATGCCGGAATAATGACATTTGATGCTGCTTTGAAAAAACCTGTTTCTGTGTCGGAATCAGGTCCTATAGCCGGTTTGATCGCTGCAAATTATATGAGCCGGATGCTTGGTGAAAAAAATATTATTACGCTTGATATGGGCGGAACCAGTGCAGATGTCGCGCTTATTCAGAACAACACCATGAAGTTCACCACAGAAAACAATGTGGAAGGATATCCTATAAGCATACCAACCGCAGATTTAAGTTTTATAGGTGCAGGCGGCGGAAGCATTGCATGGTGTGATGCCGGCGGAGCGTTAAAAGTCGGACCTATAAGCGCAGGAGCAGAACCGGGTCCCGTGTGCTACGGCAAAGGAGGAGAACGGCCTACCGTTACCGATGCAAACCTTGTCACGGGAAGAATCAGACCGGAAATATTCGAGGAAAATCTGGACAATGCCATGGAAACAACCAGAGAAGCCATTAAAAAATACATAGCGGATCCTCTTGGCATGGATACTTTAAAAGGTGCCGAAGGTATAATTGATGTGGTAAATTCTAATATGTTAAGAGCTATCAAGTTTGTTTCCGTGCAAAAGGGGTATGACCCGAGAGAGTTTACACTTGTTGCATTCGGCGGGGCGGGAGGGCTGCATGCCGGAAAACTTGCAGAAGATCTCGAAATACATAAGGTTATAATTCCGTATTCTCCTGGAACGTTTTGTGCCCTTGGATTGGTTCTATCCGATATAAAATGCGATTGTGTGCATTCGAGGCTGTTGACCAAGGAACAAATTAATGCTGATATTTTAAATGAAGTGTACTCGGATCTCGATAAACAAGGCATAGCTGAACTTGAAAAACAGGATGTTCCCGCAGGAAACAGAGTGCTGGTCAGAACATGCGACATGAGATACTTTGGTCAGGCTTTTGAAATCAGCGTTCCGATGCCGTGCAAAGTCCTTGACGAACAGGACATAGAGGACATGATTGAGAAATTCCATAGCCTTCACGAGCAGGCATACGGACACTGCATGAAGGAAGATCCCATAGAATTTGTAAATTACAGAGTCAGTGCCGTCGGAACCTTTGCAAAACCAGATTTAATAAATAACGCAAAGGGAATCAAGCTTAAAGGCGACAATAAAATAATGTATGGCAGTGCGGTATTTAACGGCAAGGAATACAATGTACCTGTCATAAACAGGGATTCACTGGAAACAGGCGATAAAATAACAGGCCCCGCCATAATAGCGGAAATGGGTGCGACTGCTGTTGTTTATCCTAATCATACGGCAGAAATAGACGAGTTGAAAAATATAGTAATGTATACAAATATCAATGTGTAGGGAGTGTGAATCAGATGTCAAATGCGATATTACTTGAAATTATAAATAATGCGCTTCGATCTGTGGCTGAACAGATGTCGGCTACCATGGTAAGAAGCAGTTATTCTACCATAGTAAAGGAAATGATGGACTGTTCATCGGCAATATTTGACGGTCAGGGAAGACTTTTGGCCGAAGGTGCAAACGTTCCTATACATCTCAACTGTTTGGGACCTTGTTTAAATACAGTGCTTACAAAGTACTTTTCAAAGGAGGAATTAAACCCGGGTGATATAATATTGACAAATCATCCATATGCAGGCGGACAGTCCCTCGGAAGCCATCATACCAAAGATTTAATAATGATTGCACCTGTTTTTTCAGACAATAATGAACTGATTGCATTTTCTGTAACTATGCTGCATCACAAGGATGTTGGCGGTGTCTGGACAGGAGATTCATGGACCGTGGAAATATGGCAGGAAGGCTTTTTAATGGAGCCTGTAAAGCTGTATGATAAGGGCGTGAGAAATGAGGCATTATGGAAGGTTATTCTGAATAACACCAGAAATCCGAGAGACATGAAGGGTGATTTAATGGCTCAGATTTCTGCCTGCAACATAGGAAGCAAAGGTTTTAGACAGATTGTGGGCAAGTATGGTCTTGACCTTGTTAATGAAGTTATTGAATCTCTCTTAAATTATTCGGAAAAATTAACAAGAAATGAAATACGCCTCATTAAAGATGGGAAGTATGAACATGAAGAGAAGATACTTGATGACGGATTTGAGGGTGGGCCATATACGTTGAAATTAATGGTTATAGTCGAAGGTGACAATATTACCTTTGACTACACGGGCACGGATAAACAAATAAGAGGGCCTATAAATTCACCGCTTTCGGCTACGATTTCAGCTACATATTACACTATGAGATGTATAACAAACGCTCATATTCCAACAAATCAAGGATGTCACAGACCAATAAAGGTAATTGCGCCCGAAGGTACGTTGGTAAACTGTACAATGCCTATCGGTTGTTTCCAGAGGATGGTTACAGACCACATACTGGTGGATTTAATAATGGGAGCTATGTCACAGGCAATACCTGACAAGGTTATGGCTGATTCCTGCGGAACAAATTATGACTTTTGTTCGGGAACTAACTTGGAAACACATCCGCGGGGAGGAGAAATCAATCACAGGCAGTACTGGGGTGAAATAGTTCCGGGAGGATTGGGAGCAAGGGCTCACAGCGACGGCGTCACAATCATGTCGTGCCACGTTACCAATTGCCCCATACCACCGCTTGAAGCACAGGAAATAGAAGCGCCCATGCTTTTCATAGAAAGATCCATACTGCCTGATTCCGAAGGTGCAGGCAAGTTCAGAAGCGGTTTTGCCCAAAGAAGGAAATGGATATTGGCAGGCTATGACGGCATATTCTCTCATGTGTCTCAAAAATCCAAAATACCTCCTCAGGGACTGTTTGGAGGCATGCCCGGTGAAACGAGCAAGTGGATTATAAATGAAGGAAAAGAAAATGAGCGGGTTTTAGACTATGCAATGGGAGACGTAATTTTCCTGAACTACGGAGATACCATAACATGTATTACGGCCAGCGGAGGCGGATACGGCAACCCTATGGAACGAGATATGAATAAAGTTAAAGAAGACGTTGAAATGGGATTGGTATCAGCTGAAAATGCCGGGAAGAAATACGGAGTAGTAATAGACCCGGAAACATTTGAAATAAATATCGAAGAATCAATAAAATTAAGAGAAATTTAGAGACATTAAGACTGTACATAACACAATCCAAAACTTCTGAATTTAAATTATTTATCAGTTTTATCATTAAAATTAATAAAGGGAGGCATGGCATGGAAAATGAAAATAGCAATGCAAAAAAAGATAAAGAAATAAGTTTTGGTTTAGCCCTATTATGTATGATAGCCTTAGCGGTAATATTTATTGGGGGTTTCGGTATATTTAAGATTTCAACCCAGGTGGTATTTCTGCTGTCTGTGGTTGCCGCAGCCGTGGTAGGTATATTAAGCGGTTTCAGCATAAAAGAAATCCACGGTTTTTTTCTGGAAGGTTGCAAGAACGTTATTTTGGCGGCAATGATACTGATGGCCGTCGGTGCCGTAATAGGTTCTTGGATAGTATCAGGAATAGTGCCGACCATAATATATTACGGACTGAGTATATTGACACCGTCGACATTTTTAGTTGCCGGTTTTGCCATATGTTGCATTTTATCCTTTTTTACGGGCAGTTCATACTCTGCAATTTCAACACTGGGTGTTGCGTTCATAGGTATTGGCATGGGCTTGAATATTAATCCGGGAATAACCGCAGGCATGATAGTTTCGGGTTCTGTATTCGGAGATAAGCTGTCGCCTTTTTCAGATTCCACAAATTTAGCCGCGGCTGTGGCAGGTGCAAATGTGTTTGACCATGTGAGGTCAATGCTTTTCACCACTATACCATCCATGTTGATTTCAGCCGTCCTGTATTTTATCATAAGCATGAAGTACAGCACTGCTGAGCTTGATATGAGCGTCATAAACAATATTAAAGATGTTTTGGCAGCTAACTTTAACATTAATCCGCTGTTATTAATTGTTCCGGTATTTACAATAGTGCTGGCTGTTAAAAAGGTGCCTCCGCTGGTTGCTTTAATCTCAAGCGCCTTGCTGGGAACNNGCGGTATTTATGACTTTAAAACCATCATGAATGCACTCGGCACGGGATTCACCATCAATACTGATATTCCCGAGATCAACAAGCTGCTTACAAGGGGAGGAATGCTGGGGATGATGGGAGCTACTGCGCTTGCGTTTCTGGCGGTTGGTTTGGGAGAAGTTCTGCAGGGAATCGGAGTATTAAATGTAGTGCTGAATAAAATGAACAAGATAATTCATTCCAATGCTGCAGTAGTAATTACTACTTTGATTATCAGCCTGATAGTAACCATATTGTGCGCAAGCCAATACATAGCCATCATATTAACCGGTCAGATTATGAAAAATTCCTATAAGGAACATAAGATAGGCAAAACAGTTTTATCAAGAACTCTTGAAGACGGCGGTACTATTTTTGCTTACTTAGTGCCTTGGTCCACATCGGGTGTTTTTATTACAGGTGTTCTGGGTATTGATGTGTTTACATATGCACCATATGCGTTTTTCTGCATTTTATGTCCGATAGTAGCAACCATATATGCCATTACAGGATTTGCGATTTTTAAGGCGGAAGATGATCCTGAAGAGATGGAACTTGTTTCTGAATAACCTGATTTGATAGCAAGATTATGTCCTGCATTTTGCTTGGATGCTTTATAAAAGAAGTCGATTGATATCGGCTTCTTTGCGTTTAATATAAAAATATACTAATTTTATGGTTTTCATGATGCACTTTTACATGCACTTTGCCGGAAATCTATTGACTGGTTCACAGGTATGAAGTATTCTATAATTACTGAGAAGGACAGACCGTGACAAAAAATACTGTAATGATTATTCTGTCTGTTTTAACGGAAAAAATATGATCGGACGGGGAGACATATGACAAATCAAGAATTATTAAAAATCGCAATGCGTCAGTCTGCAATAGATGCAAACTGCTGTGCGGAAGACTTTTGCCAAAATGAAAACAAGATAGTTATTTCATCATGCAGTCCGGATGCCAGAAGATATTTAACACTGCCATTCTATTGCAATTTGATTTCTTACGGAAATAACATTGTTGCATCCGTGGACAGGGAAATTGCCGATACCGTAAAAGAATACATCAATAAATACCCGGTTGAACATTGTTTTGAAACACCCAACATGCACATACTCAATGATGAACTTCAGAAAAGGGGCATGAGAATCTGCTTTATGGCAGAATATTTTCTGCCGGATATGAATGCTCTTACAGAAATGCACTGCAATTACGAAATAAAAATTTTAACACCGACGGATTTTGAGAACTTGTACACGGAGGAATGGAGCAATGCATTATGTGAGAAACGGAAGCATCTGGACGTTTTAGCTGTGGGAGCTTATGATGGAGAAAGGCTTATAGGCTTGGCTGGCTGTTCTGCCGACTGTGAGATCATGTGGCAGATCGGAGTGGATGTTTTGCCAGAATATCGGAGAAATGGGGTGGCATCTGCCTTGACGAGCCGTTTGGCTTTGGAGGCTTTTAAGCGGAACAAAGTTCCGTTTTACTGTGCTGCATGGTCTAATATTAAATCAGTCCGCAATGCCATTAGAAGCGGATTTCGTCCGGCATGGATTGAGATGACCGCTAAGAGTTTTGATTTTGTTTCTGAAATGAACAGAGCTTAAATCAGTATAAGCTTAGACATAAATAGTGTTTGGTTGAGTTAAACTTATTTGGTTGTTTATAATAAAATGAAATAATTACAGATAGGAAGTGGTCATATGATTCGGTTATATACAGACAGGCTTTTAATTCGGGACCATACGGAAAGCGACCTTGCAACACACCATGAACTGCTTTCTGACAGAAAGGTTATGTGGTTTATGCAGGATATACAAACAGACAGTATTGAAGAATCGGAACTTAACCTGAAAACGGCAATTGACCAGACTGAATGCAGTGACAGAAAATATTATTTTTTCAGGATAGAAGACAAGTTTACAAATGAGCATATCGGTGAAATCGGATACACTGTTTTGGATTTTACTCCTGTTGGAAAGATCGTTGAAGTGGGTTATTTCATACGTGATAAATACTGGGGTATGGGATATACAAAAGAGGCATTCGAAGAAGTGATAAGATTTGCTTTTGAAGAAAATGACGTATGCAGAATTTTATGCGGATGCCTAAAAGAAAACACGGCTTCGGAAAAAGTGATGCAAAAATGCGGAATGATTAAGGAAGCGGAATTCAAGGAGTGCCAGTGGCATGACGGCAAGCTTAAGGATCGCGTGGCATACAGACTGCTTCGTTCCGAATGGAATAAAAACCGGGAAAACAAATGATACACTTCATAAATAAAACATAATTTTAATCTAAACTATAAACTAAATATTAATCATTATAAATAATAAAAATCCGAACCTTTGAATAGGCTCGGATTTTCATTATTGTCAGGTTCAGAATTGAGCATTATTCCAGTTCGGTTGCTCCTGTATAAAGCTGGTAGTAACTTCCTTTTTCCTGAATCAGTCTTTCATGGTTTCCACGCTCAATTATGCGGCCGTGATCCAGTACCATTATAACATCGGAATTCTGTACGGTTGAAAGCCTGTGGGCAATGACGAAGACGGTGCGCCCGTGCATCAGTCTGTCCATGCCTCTTTGTACGATTGCTTCGGTACGTGTGTCGATGCTTGAGGTAGCCTCATCCAGTATCATGACAGGAGGATCTGCTATTGCAGCTCTGGCGATCGAAAGAAGCTGGCGCTGTCCCTGGGAAAGACTTCCGCCGTCACCTGTAATCGTGGTTTCATAACCATCAGGCAGCCTGCTAATGAAATCATCGGCATTGGCAAGTTGTGCCGCACGGTATACATCCTCGTCTGTGGCGTCCAGATTTCCGTAACGTATATTTTCCATTACGGTTCCGGTGAACAGTCTTGTGTCCTGCAGAACTATGCCTAAGGATTGGCGCAGGTCTGATTTCTTTATTTTGTTAATATTGATGCCGTCGTATCTGATTTTGCCGTCGGCAAGGTCGTAGAACCTGTTGATTAGGTTTGTTATGGTTGTCTTGCCGGCTCCGGTGGCTCCAACAAACGCAACCTTCTGACCAGGTTCGGCATAAAGGGTGATGTTGTGGAGAACCAGGCTGTTTTCCTCATATCCGAAATCAACGTCATGGAATCGCACATCGCCTGTAAGTTTCGTGTATGTGGTGCTGCCGTCGTTGTGAGGATGCTTCCAAGCCCATATGCCTGTATGCTCGTCAGTTTCCGTGATAACTCCGTTTTCTTCCTTTGCATTTACAAGTGTTACATATCCTTCATCGGCTTCCGAAACTTCATCCATGAGCGCGAAAATACGGCTTGCTCCTGCCAGAGCCATGATTACCATGTTCAACTGCTGAGAAACCATGTTGATAGGCATCGTGAAGCTTCTGCTCAGCTGGAGGAATGATACGATGCCTCCAAGAGTAAGACCNNGGGCGAATGTATTTGCCTTGGCTGCGTTGCCACAAAGCTCATCATTCAGATGGTCGAACTCCTGCTTTGTCTTATCTTCGTGGCAGAACACTTTTACAACTTTCTGACCGTTGATCATTTCTTCTATATATCCGTTAATATTTCCCAGCGATTGCTGCTGTTGTATGAAATATGACGAGCTTTTGCGGGTAATCTTTGAACTCACAATCATTATTACGAATACAAATGCGAGTGTCAGGAGTGTGAGCCAGAAGCTTGTTGCCAGCATTGCAAAAAATACTGCCGTTATTGTAATGATGGATGAAAACATCTGCGGAATGCTCTGAGAAAACATCTGACGCAGAGTATCAGTATCATTGGTGTAATGGCTCATAACATCACCGTGAGTATGAGTATCGAAATATTTTATAGGAAGACTCTGCATGTGAGCAAACATCTCATCCCTGATTTTTTTAAGCACACCCTGAGAAATGCCGACCATGAGCCTGTTGTATAAAAGAGCAGATAAGATACCTGTCAGGTAAATCCCGCCCATTATGAAAATAGCTTTTAAAAGGCCGCTGAAAACAGGGTTTGATTCTGAAAGAAGAGGGGTGATGAAGTTGTCAATCAGAACCTTAAGAAACATCGATCCAGCCACATTTGCACATGAGCTGATGATTACGGCAATAAGTACGATTGTGAACTGCACTTTGTACGTACCGGTCACATAAGACAGCAGCCGTTTCACCTTGCCTTTGGAAATTTTGCGTGAATGTTTCATGTCTGCGTTTTTTCTATATCTCATCATTTATGCTCCCTCCTTTCAGCTGTGAAGTATAAACTTCCTGGTATATTGCATTGGTTTTGAGAAGTTCCTCATGAGTTCCCACAGCGTTAATTTTTCCTTTGTCAAGGATGATGATTTTATCAGCATCTTCAACAGAAGATACTCTTTGTGCGATGATAAGTTTTGTTGTGTGAGGTATTTCTTCTCTGAACGCTTTTCGGATAAGTGCATCAGTTTTCGTGTCAACGGCACTGGTGGAATCATCGAGTATGAGTATCTTCGGTTTTTTCAGCAGAGCCCTTGCTATGCAGAGACGCTGCTTCTGGCCGCCCGACACGTTTGAACCGTCCTGTTCGATCTGGGTATCGTACCCATCCGGAAATGAGCGGACAAATTCATCGGCTTGAGCTAATTTACATGCATGCACCATTTCATCGTCAGAAGCATTTTCATTGCCCCATCGAAGATTTTCCTTAATCGTCCCTGAAAACAGTGTGTTTTTTTGCAGAACCATGGCAACTTCATCGCGCAGTGCCTTGACGTCATAGTCGCGCACATCTCTGCCGCCGACCAGTACAGCTCCCTCCGTTACATCGTACAGTCTGGGTATCAGCTGCACGAGAGTGGTTTTGGATGAACCTGTTCCTCCTATGATGCCTACGGTTTCGCCTGATTTAATGTCCAGATTCACTTCCGCCAGTGCAAGCTTGCTTTTATCCTTGGCATAGCTGAAGCTGACATCTTTAAATATTACTGAGCCGTCCTTAACATCGTATATGGGGTTTTCCGGATCTTTCAGGTCGGGTATTTCATCCAGCACTTCCACGATACGTTCTGCCGAAGCTTTGGAAATTGTAATCATTACGAATACCATGGACAGCATCATGAGGCTCATGAGTATCTGCGCAGAGTAGGACAAAAGACTGGTCAGTTCTCCTGTGGTCATGGAACCGCCTACGATAAGCTTTGCGCCTAACCATGAAATAAGCAATGTGCACAGATACATCGAAGACTGCATAAGCGGCATGTTGAATGCCAGAATTTTTTCGGCTCTTGAAAAATCTCTGTATATGTTTTCGGATACATCATTGAATTTTTGCTTTTCATAATCTTCTCTTACAAAAGACTTAACTACACGTATGCCGCGCAGATTTTCCTGAACCACTCTATTGAGTCTGTCATAGGTTTTAAAAACTCTTTTAAATATGGGGTGGGCGTTGGATATTATAAAATAAAGGCCCAGTCCCATGAACGGAACTATACAGATAAAAATCAGCGACATCCTTGAATTTATGCCGAATGCCATAATTAAGGAGAATATCAGCATCAGTGGAGAACGGATTGCCACCCTGATTATCATCTGGAATGCATTCTGTACATTTGTAACATCGGTGGTAAGTCTTGTAACAAGGCTTGAGGCGGAAAATTTGTCGATGTTGGAAAATGAGTAATCCTGAATCTTATAGTACATGTCCTGGCGCAGATTGCGTGCGTATCCTGCAGATGCTTCCGCAGCAAATTTACCTGAAAGAGCTCCAAAGGACAGTGAAACAAGATTTAATAAAATAAGGATTATGCCAAGTTTAAAAACATAATCCATATTGCCGGCATTTATTCCGAAATCTATCAGATACGCCATGAGCAAAGGAATAATTACCTCAAGAACAACTTCCATCGCCACAAATACCGGTGCGAGAACTGTATGTTTTTTATATTGCCGTATTCGCGCGGCAAGTTTTTTTATCATATGCTACCTCCTGTATGTAAAATACTCCTGAAATGCCGATACCGTAAAATTGTCATCCCACAGAAACGGAATAATTTTTTTTATTTTATCCATTATTTTAAAGAAAATGTCCGGTTTTTGTCGGTGAGTTTATTAATATCCTCATTCACGGCATGATTATAATTCATGAACTGGAATTGAATTCCTGTAGAACTGTCACTGTGTCATTTGCGTCCGCTGGGTTTGTTAGAATAACGTCGCAAATTCNNCGTACACTGCATTTTTATCAGGAGACTAACAATTATATCATTGCGATTGGAGATTGTAAACAAATTATGTGTACAAACTATCATGTTTTGTTATATAATAATAGGAAATAAATTTTTTCAAGAGGGTTAGTGGAAAAATGAAAAGAATTAATGAAGTTTTCAGCGACTATGATGTCGGCAAGAATATAGGTGCCGCCGTAGTGGAAGGAGTGGTTTTAAGCAAAAAAACCAAAAATCTTGAACTGAAAATAAGATCAGATAAATATATTGATATAAAAGAAATGAAAAAACTGAATGATTTCATCAAAAAAAGATTTTCGCTGGAAGATTCCAAGATAATCGTAGCTTACACGGATGAAGCCGATAAAAGACCAATAGAAGAAGAACTTAAAAATATTGTGCATATGCTGTCGGAAAAATATCCTGCCCTAAAGCCGGCACTAATGAACAGTGAATGTAAAGTAACCGAAAACGAAATAAATTTTAATTTTAAAATTGCTGCGTCAGATTTATTAAAGGCTAAAGGATACGACAAAATAATCAGTGATGCCATAAAAAAAATATACTGCGAGAATTATCAGATAAGTTTTACGGATAAAATAAGCAGCAGTGAATTTATGAAACAGCATGAAGATGCGCTTGCAAAGGAAATAAAGATTATTCAAAATGAAGTTAAAGCGGCACCAAAAAATAATATTTCCAAGCCTAATTCGGAAACCGCTCTGACAAAGCGTGAACCAAATGAAGAAGGCAGCGGCAAAAATAAAGACGAGTCGCTGATATTCGGAAGAAGTGCCAATATAAAGGATGCTGTAATTAAAATTACAGATATAACACCGGATGAGGGAAGGGTAGTCATAGAGGGTGAAATTTCGAATATTGAGACAAGAGAATTGAAAAGCGGCAAGACATTGATTTCATTTGATTTGTATGACGGTTCAAGCTCCATGACCTGCAAATCATTCTGCAGGCAGGGCGAAGATGCTCAGGTTTTATCGAGGCTGAACAAGGCAAAAGGTGTAAGGCTTGCCGGAAATTCAGGCTACAGTAAATTCTCCGGAGAAGTTGAGCTAATTGCCAACACCATTGTTGAAGCCGAAGGCATTAAGAGGACTAAACGTATGGATAATGCAGAGGCTAAGAGAGTAGAGCTTCACATGCATACTCAGATGAGCCAGATGGATGCCATGACAAGTGCCACTGATTTAATTAAGAGAGCCATGAGCTGGGGAATGAAGTCCATTGCTATAACCGATCACGGTGTGGTTCAGGCATTTCCAGAAGCTCATAAGCTTCTGGGAAGAGATAATCCTGACATGAAAGTCATTTNNGATAAAAAACCGTCCGTAAAAAATTCAAGAGGACAGAGCATTGATACCGACTACTGCGTATTGGACCTGGAGACCACCGGATTTTCGCCGGTGACGGAAAAGATTACGGAAATAGGAATTATGAAGATTCAGGGTGGGAAGGTTACAGATGAATTCAGCTGTTTTGTTAATCCAAAGAAGCCTATTCCGGCAAGAGTCGTTGAGATTACCAACATTACCGACGATATGGTAAGAAATGCGGAAACAATAGATCAGGTATTTCCTAAAATGCTTGATTTCATTGACGAAAGCGTACTGGTTGCCCATAATGCGGAATTTGATATAAACTTTTTAAAGCACAATGCAAAAGCATTGGGATATGACTTTGATTACACGTATGTAGATACGTTATCTCTGGCAAAGGAATTGTTTCCTGAATATAAAACGTACAAGCTCGGGAGAATTGCCAAAAACCTGGGGATAACCGTAGATGTTGCCCACAGAGCGCTGGACGATGTTGAAACCNNGAAACTATCGACGACATTGAAATAGTCGCATCGGATGAAGAGGCAAAGAAGAAAGAGTATAAAAAGCTTAATACATACCATGCCATAATATTGGCAAAGGATTATACGGGATTAAAGAATTTATACAAGCTAATATCTTACTCTCATTTGGATTATTTCTACAAAAAGCCGAGAATATTAAGAAGCCTTTATAAAAAGTATTCCGAAGGCCTGATACTGGGCAGTGCCTGCAGCGAAGGCGAGCTTTACCAGGCAATTCTGCTGGGAAGACCTGAGGCGGAAATCGAAGCAATTGCCGGTGAGTATGACTATCTTGAAATACAGCCTCTTGGCAATAATGATTATTTAATAAGAACAGAGCAGGTGCCTGATAAAGAATATTTAAAGGATATTAACAGGAAGATTGTGGCTCTTGGTGAAAAACTGAATAAACCTGTCGTGGCAACTGGAGATGTCCACTTCATGGATCCCGAGGATGAAATATACAGGCGAATACTGGAGGCAGGACAGGGATATAAGGATGCGGATAATCAGGCTCCTCTGTATTTAAAAACAACAGAGGAGATGCTTAAGGAGTTTTCTTATCTGGGAGAAGAAAAAGCTTATGAGGTGGTTGTCCTCAATACAAATAAAATATCCGACATGTGCATGCAGATAAGCCCTATTTCGCCCGAGAAATGTCCGCCGCATATTGAAGGCTGTGAGCAGACAATTAAAGATATTGCATTTGGAAGAGCTCATGAAATTTATGGAGATCCGCTGCCTGAAATTGTTCAGCAGAGACTGGACAGAGAGCTTGACTCCATAATAAAAAACGGGTTTTCCGTCATGTATATAATAGCTCAAAAACTGGTGTGGAAGTCAAATAAGGATGGTTACCTGGTAGGCTCCAGAGGTTCTGTCGGTTCTTCCGTGGTTGCATATATGACGGGCATAACAGAAGTAAATGCCCTGCCGCCTCACTACGTTTGCCCCAAATGTAAGCATTCGGATTTTACGGACTACGGCTGCAAAATAGGATTTGACCTGCCTGATAAAGTGTGTCCCGTATGCGGAGAAAAACTGGCAAAGGACGGTATTGATATACCGTTTGAAACTTTCCTTGGTTTCAACGGGGATAAAGAGCCTGATATAGATTTGAACTTTTCAGGTGAATATCAGGCAAAGGCACATAAATATACGGAAGTTATATTTGGAAAGGGTACAACCTTTAAGGCGGGAACCATAGGTACTATAGCTGATAAGACGGCATTCGGATATGTACGAAAATATTATGAAGAGAAAGATATACATGTTAATAAAGCTGAGATTATAAGAATTTCAAAAGGATGCACAGGTATAAAAAGAACTACCGGACAGCACCCGGGCGGAATAATTGTAGTGCCAAAGGGACGTGAAATATTTGAATTTTGTCCCGTGCAGCATCCGGCGGATGATTCTGATTCAGACATTATAACAACTCATTTTGATTATCACTCTATTGACCAGAACCTGTTGAAGCTGGACATACTGGGCCATGATGACCCTACGGTAATCAGAATGCTTCAGGATATAACAGGTGTGGATCCAAAAACAATACTAATGGATGACAAGGAGACTATGTCTTTGTTTTCATCCACAAAGGCATTGGGAGTGACGCCGGCGCAGGTAAATTCCAAGGTTGGAACATGCGGTGTTCCCGAATTCGGCACAAGGTTTGTCAGAGGAATGCTTATGGACACAATGCCAAAAACATTTATGGATTTA
>DMJQ01000001.1 GCA_003457065.1 Clostridiales bacterium | reverse complement strand
TATGATCTGCTTAAATTGTTCGATGATAATATCTTCCTTGGTGGGAATATAGTCTTGAAGCAAAAAGTCTATTGTAACATTTAGTTTGTTGCAAAGTCTCGTTAATGTATCTAAAGTAAGGCTTCTTTCCCCACGTTCAATTTGACCGATATAAGTATCCGAAATATCTACAAGTTCGGCAAGCTGAGCCTGTGTTAAGTTATTTTTAGTGCGTTCATCTCTTATTCTTTGCCCTAACTTTTTATAATCCATATAATACCTCCTTTAGTCTACATTTAATTGTATAATTTTCAGTTTTCAGTTGAAATAAACTGAATGAGGTATTAATATATACTATATGTATATTAACGATTAAATATCTTAAAAGGAGAGATTTCATGTTATGCCCAAGATGTACTAAAGAAATTAAAGACGGAAGTAAATTTTGCCCCTATTGCGGAGAAAATTTAAATCAGAACTTAGAAATAAAGCAGCAAAAAACTAATTTTTATCAACCTGAGAAGATAAATGGGCCTGAATTACAATCCACAAGGGCAGCCGGATTTAAACGAATTTTACCTATCGTAATTTTAGGTTTTATAGGAGCAATTATCGTTGCAGGAGTGTTCATTGTTAAAGGGGAAGAGATAAAAAACATTTTTAAGAAGGACCAAACCCTTGTACTATCTGAAAATAAAGATAAAGAAAACTCTTCTTCTGAGATTTCAAAAAAGTTATCAACAGAGGAAACCAAAAACTCCTCGGATAAGGATGATAGAAATGTTTCTGAATTAGAAGAGCGACAAATTCCTAATCTGAAGGAGTTCTATGAAACCAATCAATACCCATTATTTTTACTAGAAAATAAAACAGTAGACCAAAGACTGAAGACACTTTTAGGAAGAGATTTTGATTATTTTATGGAATGTTTTGACACTTCTGAAGGAATTTATAACGAAGAAAGAGATTCTTATATTATTACGGGCGGTGTAAGAGGCCTCTATACAATAATGGAAGGCATTGTAGAAATTACACAATCAGGAGAGCTTTATGCCGCTTATTTAGAAGACAACAATGTTAATTACTATTCAAGCAATAAGGAATTTAATTTTGACAATGATACATTCCTGAATTGGATATTCCAGTTTGGTGACAGGCCTGTAATATACAAAAACCAGCTTGATAATATCCAAATAGGTGGGGTGTACAGCCGGAATGATGACGCAAGATTTGATATTTTATATAAAGAAGATACAGATAGTATATATTTTGAAGGTTCTGCTTATCCTTATTATCTGCGCAGATGGGTTGACTGGAATCAAGGAGGCAATCACTGCATCTTATCCTAAAACGGAATACCAGCGCTGTATCGTTCATCAGGTACGAAATACATTAAAATACGTATCTGGTAAAGAACATAAGCCTTTTGCTACAGACTTAAAGACGATTTATCAGGCACCTACGGAGGAAAGGGCCTTAGAGGCCTTGGAGCGAGTTACAGAAAAGTGGGCAGAAAAATATCCAGGTTCCATGAANNTATAGAAAGCCTGAATGCAACCTACCGGAAACTGAACCGTCAAAGGAGTGTATTTCCAAGCGCAGGAGCATTGCTAAAAGCACTGTATTTATCTACATTTGAAGCCACTAAGAAATGGACCATGCCGATCCGTAACTGGGGCCAGGTATATGGAGAACTAAGTATCATGTATGAGGGACGTTTACTCGGCTAACTCATTATAATAGAGTAAAAAGCAGGCGAAAACACCGCCTGCACTTGACATGCCCTGAACCATAGGGTATATATAAACTAAGGACTGAAAGCTTATTAAGAAGCCTTCAACCCTACCACTTATCATAGAAGATCTGTTTTTTTAATTTTACTGACTCAACCAAAGAACATTGGAAAATTAAATAGATTTCTTTATACTCTCGTTTTCCTCTTTTTTAAGTGATAATGGCCTGGAATATTCGCAGGGTACTGAAACACTGCATTTGCCGCAGGCTTGAGAAGCTGCAAAATTCGCTGCAACATCATTTGTAAGATAGCGCCTGCATATTTGCTTTTGCCTTTCTTTTTTTTTTATCGCAGAAACGGGGCAGCGTTTCATGCATACGCCGCATTTTCCTTCTGTAAGATAAGGGCAATAATCATAATAAGTTTTATAATTACGTTCCGTACTTTTATATTTAAGTGTAGTTATTACGCTTCCAATTCGTCCGGCACAGCCTCTTTCGGTTATCAGTGCCCTATGTAGACCGAAGGTGCCTAACCCCGCAACATACGCAATATGGCGTTCTGACCAGTTTGAAGCTGTTTCATAAGAGATAAATCTTTCATCTAACGAAGGTGCAAGCGCCGTACCGTCAAGCAAAGTTAAATATTCAACCAGATACTTTCTGGCTATATTATTAAATCTTTCCCCAAAGGTTTTAGCATCTATCCATATTTCAGAAGGCAATCCCCGAAAGCGATTACTGTTACGTATTGCTTTAGAAAAGGGGAGAAAATACGAAATAACAGTTTCTGCTTCCGGCAGCCAATCAATGGGGATAATAAACTGAGGCCCGATTACTTGACTGTCTTTAAAATCAGAAAACAACGGATCTTTTGCCGAAGCAAATCCTATTAAGGGAGCATCATATATTCTTGTATTATTATGGGAAGGAAGGCGGTTATCTGCTGAACTTTCCACAAACGCAGTAAAATCCAGCATTATCCTATGTCTTTTCAAGTCGAAACTTTCCATATACCTGCCCTCCGTATTTACATATTTTTTTATGTAATTTATAAAAAGAAGCTTTTACTTATATATAAAGTAAAGATTTAAGGTTTCCGACGCAATTACTTCAGCATTTCTCTGTTAGTCATCGTTAAGATATCCAAGACAGCCTGTCTTTTTAAAATCCCTGCTGATTGCTTAAGACTATTGTATACCCGAATATCTTTTGATGTAGACATTGTTATAGGCATTATGTCCCCAAGCGTACTTTCTTCGGTTACTCTTTCGTCGCAGTGTAAGTTTTTATTCTCTGCTTCTGAATCTGAAACACTTAGTAAATCTTTTATCTTTATAATTTTAAATTTATTTACATCAGAAATAAAGCTATTAACATAGGCGGAAGAAGGCTCAAGCATAATTTCAAAAGGCGATCCGGTCTGCTCAATTTTTCCATCTTTCATAATAATAACCCTATCGCCTAAATAAAACGCTTCATTAATATCATGGGTTATAAATATTATCGTTTTTTTAAGTTTAAGTTGAAATTGAAGTAGCTCCTGCTGTAATTGCCTTCTGATTAAGGGATCCAGCGCTGAAAAGGGTTCATCCATCAGAAGCACTTCCGGATCATTTATAAGGGCCCGAGCCAGCCCCACTCTTTGCTGCATTCCTCCGGAAAGTTCTTTAGGATAACGGTTTTCCCAACCGCTTAAACCGACCATGTCAATAATATTTCTAGCTTTTTCTCTTCGTTCTTCTTTATTTACTTTACTGATTTCTAAGCCAAATTCAATATTTTGCAATACCGTACGATGCGTAAACAATCCAAAATCCTGAAATACGATGCCTACTTTTTTTTGACGATAATTGCGTAGCTGCTTTTTATTATAACTTAATATATTTTCACCGCGAAATATTATTTCTCCTGAGTAAGGATAATTTATGAGATTCAAGCATTTCAAAAGAGTTGATTTACCGCTCCCTGAGAGACCCATAATAACCAATAGCTCTTGTTCATAAACATCAAAGCTGATATTATCAACGGCAGTAAAGGCTTTTTTACCTTTGATATTTGCTTTGTCCTTCCTTTTATTTTCTTCCTGATCCCTGCCATAAATCATGTATAAGTTATTAACAGATAATATAGTCTTATTGTTTTTATCCATATATTTTAATCCCTACTGAATTTTTTTGCTAGCCCTTGGGTGAGCCTGTCAAGTATAATTGCCACAAAAACAATACATAAACCTGCTTCAAAGGCAGTACCGACATCCAGGCGGCCTATTGATGAAAATATTGCAAGCCCTAAACCATTTGCACCAACCATAGATGAAGTTATAATCATTCCTAACGACATCATTGTAGTCTGATTAATTCCGGCTAAAATCATCGTTGCTGCTTCCGGTAATTGTACCTTCAGTAATTTTTGCCATGCACTGCAGCCGAAGGAATCAGCAACCATTATTGATGTTTCAGAAACACTGCGGATCCCGAGGTTTGTCATTCTTATAACCGGCGGAACGGCATAAATAGTAGACGCAAAAACCGCCGGAACCTTGCCTAAGCCAAAGAGCATAACTGCCGGCAGCAAATATACAAAGCTGGGCGTTGTTTGCATGGCATCAAGAATAGGATGGACTATTTTTTCGGCAAATCTGCTGCGGGCCATTAATATTCCGCAGGGGATACCTAGAGATAAAGAGAAAACAATCGCCGTTGACACAATCGATACTGTCATTACCATTAAGTCCCAATATCCAAGCCATCCTATAGTAAACAGCATAAATGAAAGTATCGCACCCGATTTTTTTGAAATAAGATAGGCGGCGGAAATAAATACGATAAGAATCCATGCCCACCATGGAAGCCAGTTCAGAAACTTTTCGATTCTCACCACAAAGAATAATACAGAGGCCGACAGCGCATCAAGCAGGCCGCCCCAATTTAATACCATATGATCCAATGCCTGTTCAACATACACGGCAAAGTCTAAACCAGGAATATTTTTAAATAAGTTGTTAATATAGTCCATTGACGCTCAGCCCTTTGATGATAGAAATATGCTAAGGTTATTTGTGTTAAACAAATATAAAGATATCCTGCCGATATAAGCAGGACATCTTTATAAAAACTTCAAAGTTTATTTACTGCTTATCAAGATAAGCCTGAATATTAGCGGCTACCTTATCATCTACCCATGTACTCCAAGATTCGGCGTTAGCCTTCATCCATTCAATTGCTGCCCCTCTGGCATCATTATTGTTGTCTGTCATATATCCAATTCCCTTACTGATAATCGGTCCTGAAAGGTGGAACTTCTTCAGAAAGTCAAGTAGTTCAGGAGCTTTATCCGGAAAACTAGTCGACGAAGTTACCATATAGTTATCATGAGGAAAATCACATATATAATTATTTTCAGGTGTATATAATTCAGGGTCATATTCTGCCTCATCTTCAAGCTTAAACAGGTCATACTGACCATATGCATAGGAAACCACAAACCCATAACCTACCCAAGGTTCTCCCTTTTTATATGCCGCATCAAGGGATGCGTCAGAGGCCCCCTGACTGCCTAATGTTAAGATATTAAAATGATCGGTAATACCGTATGCTTTAAGCTTATGATCTAAAACCGTAGCTGCAAGATAATCGGCAGGAGCATTTACAAAAAGCCCTTTAGTCGGGTCCTCGGGATCAGCAAATATATCTTTATACTTAATTAAATCTTTTATTGTTTTTAAATCAGGGGTAATAGGATCTATCCCTCTTTCCTTATCTCCATTTATCATATAGGAAGGAACATATACACCTTGAACACCATCGTTATGTATAGCACCCCATTCAAGAATTTTTCCAGAGTCTTTTAATTCTTGATAAGATTCAAATGCAATTTCTGCTATATAGGTATGGATATCTACTTCATTATTAGTAACTGCCGTAACAAGTGCCACATTTGTAGCGTTTACCGNNGTTTACCGGCTCTATGGGATAGCCGTAGCCTTCGCCTATCACAATTTCCATAACCTGATTAACAAACATTGAGGATTGCCAACCTGGCTCAGCATAAGTTATTTTTGGTTTCTCGCTGGAAGCTTCACTTTTAGGCTCTGCTTCTGCTGAAGGTTCTGCTGAGGGTGCAGCGGAAGGCTGATTGTTTTCTTGCTGGCCGGAATTGGCTGCACAGCCTGTTAGTGAGGCAAATAATAAGTTCGTCGCAATAAAAAGTGCAATAAATCTTTTTTTCATTAGTCTCCTCCTGATATTATAATAGTAAATTTAGTTATGTATGAAGACATCATTTATAAGTATAGATTTATCACTTTCTTAAGTCAATAAACAAAACCTAATGAAACTATCATATATATTTATAATTCGATAAAAGTACAATTTATTATTTCTATTTGTATAAGATTATCGAATAATATATACTACATCTGTAAAATACAAAAAATAGTTTAATCTATTGATTTAAAATAATGCAGTAAGTTTTCTTAATAAAGCTTAGAACAATAAATCGTCTGAATCCTTATTTAAATTGATTTTTAAGCATAGACCTAAGCGGAAAGGAAGAGTTGTTTTGATTATTATTAAAGGTCTACAAAAAGAGTACAGCGGCTTAAAGGTACTGCACGAAATCAATCTTTCTATTAATGCAGGCGATATTTACGGTCTTGTAGGCAGAAGCGGTGCAGGGAAATCTACTCTTCTGAGATGTATCAATGGTTTAGAAGAATATAACGGCGGTCAGCTTTTAGTTAGCGGCCACGAAATACATAATTACAGTAAAAATGAGCTCAGAGAGTTTCGCAAAGGAATTGGAATGATATTCCAGCATTTTTCATTGTTAGAAAGAAAAACCGTTTATGATAATGTTGCTTTACCGATGGTTTGCTGGAAACATCCAAAGGAGCAGATAAATAAAAAGGTTAAGGAACTTCTTGAACTCGTAGGCATTTCTGACAAAATCAATGAAAAGCCGCGATATTTAAGCGGAGGGCAAAAACAAAGGGTAGCTATAGCAAGGGCATTATCCTTAAACCCCAAAATTTTACTTTGTGATGAGGCTACTTCGGCTTTGGATCCGAAAACAACGAAATCTATACTTGAGCTCTTAAAAGAAATTAATGAAAAGCTAGGAATCACTATTGTCGTCGTTACTCATCAGGTAGAAGTGGTCAGGCATATTTGCAATAAGGCCTGTATATTGGAAAACGGAAGAATCGTTGAGGAAGGGTCCGTAGAAGAGGTTTTCTTAAGGAATTCTCCTGCCCTTAGGCGTTTTTTAGGAGAAGAGAACACCCTTAATTATGGGAAAGGAAGACATATCCAAGTTTTTCTTCCCGAGAATCCAGATAACAGAAATATCTTTACTAAAATGGCGCTGGACTTAAACTTTGCATACTCCATTGTCGGTGGAAAAACAGAAAGATATCGAGACAAGATTTTAAGCTCATTTATTTTAACCTTCAGTGAAGACCAATACCCTGTTGCAGTGAGGTATCTTAAAAGTAAAAACATATTATGGGAGAATATAGAAGTAGAAAAGGAGATGACTTGTTAGAATGAGAAATATGAGTATTGCTGAAATATGCCAGATACTTATAGGTCCTGCCCTTTTAAGCACTTTAAAAATGCTCTTAATAGCTTCTTTTCTTTCTGCCATTTTGGGCTGTATCCTTGCTATACTTCTTATCGTTACAAATAAGGATGGGCTCAGACCAAGACCTCATATCTATAATATTTTAGATACAATAGTAAATATTATACGTTCCTTTCCGTTTATAATTCTTATCGTAGCAATTATTCCCTTCACCCGTTTTATAGCAGGAACATCAATAGGCATAAAAGGTGCTGTGGTTCCTCTTACCATTGCAGCTACCCCCTTTATGGCAAGAGTAATAGAGGGAAGTCTCAAGGAAGTAGATAAATCTCTTATAGAGGCAGCAAAATCTTTTGGAGCTTCAGATTGGCAGATAATTTTTAAAGTTATGTTTGTTGAGGCCATACCCTCTATTATTTCAGGGCTCTGTCTTGCCATAGTAAATCTTCTGGGCGCTACAGCTATGGCAGGTGCCGTAGGCGCCGGTGGTCTTGGCGCGGTGGCTATTACTTATGGTTATCAAAGCTTTAATGACCAAGTGATGTATCTTGTCGTTATTGTTTTGATTATTATGGTTCAATGCATACAGCTTGCAGGGAATTACTTATATAAGAAACTAAAATGATAGAAAAATGAATATAAACAGAACCTTTAATGTAAGATTTATTTTTTAATGAAGCCCTTATCTATCATTACTTAATGTTTCTAAATATAGAATTTGGTATGTTGTACAGTCAAATTACTTCTATTCCACAACAGATATTGGTCCAAAGCAACAGAAAAATAAAAAAGCAATTTGACGATATTACTATTTCTTATTTGTATAAGATATAACATTACTCAGGAGGAAATCTCGATGAAAAAATTATTAATTGCAGCGATTTTTATGGTAATTGCATTAACCACAGGCTGCCAGAAAGCTGAAAAACCGGCAGAAGAAAAAACCACTATTAAGATAGGGACTACTGCAACGGTTGTTGAAGAGGTCGAAGCAGCAAAAAACGGGCTTAAAGAAATGGGTTATGACATGGAAATAGTAATGTTTGATGACCCTATTTCCCTTAACGTCGGCCTTCTAGAAGGAGAAATTGATGTCAACTTTTTGCAGCACAGGCCATATCTCGAAAATTTTAATAAAGAAAAAAATGCAGACTTGTATATGATGGAGGATTTGGTTCATGCTCCTGTATTTGCTCTTTTTTCAGAGAAACATACATCTGTTGAAGAAATACCAGATGATGCCAAGATAGCTGTTTCTACCGACCCCAGTAACCAGTCAAGAGCGCTTTTTATGCTTCAGGAACTCGGGCTTATAAAGCTTTCAGAGGGAATAGAAGCTCCTACCATATATGATGTTTCTGAAAACAGTAAAAATATAGAATTCGTTGAAGTTGACCTAATGCAACTTACGACAGTTCTTCCAGATGTGGATGCTTCATGTATGGCTGCCTCTCTTATGATTGCAGCAGGAAAGGATGCTAAATCTGCCATAGCGACATCAGGCACAGATGACCTGGAAAAGTTCGGCGCCGCTCTTACTGTAAGGCAGGAAGATAAAGATGCAGAGTGGGCCAAAGCTTTAAATAAAGCTTTTCATACAGACGAAATGAGAGAATCTATCCTTAAAATATTTGATGGTGCATTTGTACCAATGTTTTAAAAAATCAGGCTGTCGGATATCCGGCAGCCTGATTTTTAGCTTTATAAAGAAAACCACAGAACCTAACGAAAAAGTAAATATTAACCTATTCTTCTTTTTATTTATTCACCATAAAGTTACTATAGTAAAGCATTTATAAAAAGATCCTTAAAAAATGATAATCTCTGTAAAATAATTATTGTGCTCCAGAATAGCAAAAATATTTCAATTAATTATCTGATATTTTTCTCTGCATACCTGCAAGGATACCCCTTCTTTGCACTCCGCCCGTATTTTGAAGCTGCATTCATAAACGCAATCATGTTTTCTTTTGGTGTTCCTACAGGTGTTGTGCAGCCGGGGCAAAGTAAATACCCCATGGGAGAATCGGATCCTTCCAAAATACAAATACGTACCGCTTCATCAATTTCAGATATTGTTCCGTTTCTGAGGATTTCTACAGGAGTTACATTTCCGCTAATGCTTACCTGATCACCCATAAACGCTTTAATTTCTTGAAGGCTTTCACAATTATCCGCCCAAAAACCTGAAATACCGCAAGTGAGGAGATCTTCCCATCTATCTTTGGTTTTTCCGCAAATATGGAGAGAAGGTGCATTTTGAAATGTTTTAAATGCATCTACTATTTCTTTTAAATAGGGGACTAACCATCGCTCAAACATTTTTCTACTGATGAGATTACCTGAGGCAATTGGTTCCGAAAGACTTAAGGAGATGCCAAGCTTGGCATTAAGATCTCTTGCACAATTTATTACACAAGCGGTGCTGTATTCCATAAGCAATCTTACTTCATCCGGTCTTTTTATAATATCTTTTAAAAACTTATCTGCTCCTACTAATGCGCATGCAGTAGTCAATGGACCAGCCATGCCGGAGCTGATAATTCGCTCTTTACCAAAACGTTCCTGCAATCGAGAGAAGGCCTCAATTAAGATAGGAAGTCTTCCATCCTTATTAATATTTACTGTGCTCATATTGGATAATTGAGAATAATCTTTAATTATCGGTTCAGTAATGAAAGAAACATTATCGTCAG
Organism: Clostridiales bacterium; assembly: GCA_003457065.1. Taxonomy (GTDB): domain Bacteria; phylum Bacillota; class Clostridia; order Tissierellales; family Sedimentibacteraceae; genus Sedimentibacter. The sequence goes on along the minus strand of DMJQ01000001.1, from coordinate 10,435 downwards.
TATAATGAAGCTTTGTGCCTATTGCTTCTGCCAATGTACGAAGGCCTAATCCCATACCCATATTATCTGCACCAAAGTCTTTTGCCATACGAGATTCAACTTCAATCATAAGGTCAGCAGAAAAGTAGTATTCCCTTATGGAAATACCATATAAGAAAGGTATTGTCTCACCAGCAGAAAGAGTCGTTGGAATACGATCAACCTCCTCTCCCCTTGCGTATGCAGTCAACCTTTCTCTCGGCGTCATTTCATTTTGCATCAGTTCCATTATTGCACCTCATCTTTATCAGTTATTCCGCTAATTATTTAATTTATAGCAAAAGCCCCGAATAACCGTTATCTTTATCCATGTTATAATATATATAGACTACAAAATAATTGAGCTTTAACCTTTTAATGCTCAACAATATTTTATCGCTGCTTTTAAATAGCAGCACAAGCTGGAAAATAAGCTATTTTTTATGTATTAGGATAAGATTATTCCTTATAAATAATANNAGATATTATTCGACATGATTATATCATTACGAATACTGCTTATCAAATTAAAATTACCTATATGTATCTTTTAAATCTATTACAAATATTCATATAGAAGAAATGCAATGCATATGGGTATCTAACAAAAAAATATTAATGGACCCTCATAAATAGCAATAAGATAACTCGACAAGATACTCTTCAACTTCTTTTATAGTTTATAACACTTATGAATTATCTCTTGTTGGTTTTATTGATTTTTCATTCTGTGTAATTTATAGTTATGTATAAATTGTTTGCTGTATCTGTCAACAAACTGTCTACATTAAATAGGAGGCGTGTATGCTAAAATTGAAAAAACTCCTGTACACCTTAATCGTTACTATGGTTACTCTTTGTTCATTTACTTCTTGTAGCAGTGATATAGCCAGTGAATCTTCAAACACTTTTAGTACAGAAACCGCTGAAGATCAAACNNTTTTGTCGCTGATGCAATAGAAGAAGATGAAAATGCAAAAAAAATTGAAAACTGGACAGTCGATATTACTTACTTTGAAAATCAGATGGCCTCCTATACCCGTAAATTTCTTGATATTGAAAATAGCAAAGAAAATTTAGAAATAAGCAAGAAGGTTGATATTGCATTTGACCGTCTTTATGCAGACTTACCAGAACTTGACGATTTTGATATACAGGTTCGCATGCAACAAATTACCGCTCTATTTCAAGATGGGCATATGTTCACAGAAATTGCAGTAGGCATGAGCAGCGGTACCAGATTTCCCTTCTCCTTTCAGACTTTTGCGGATGGTGTTTATTGCACTGTTGTCTATGACAAGTCCTATGAAAAAGCCCTCAACTGCCGGCTGGACAAAATAAACGGCGTATCTATCGATGAGGTTTTCAACCGATTTTACCGACTCTACAGTGGTGACAATCTCTACAACTCAAGATCTCTGTTCGGATCAAAGTTGTATTATCCCATGATCCTTAAGGCTCTTGATTTAATGGAGAACTTGGAAGCTTCTGTAAACTATACCTTTACAAGCCTTGATGACAATACCTTTGGTATTTACGTGTATAAACAGATTGCTATAGATAAATTACCTGAAGCTATCGAAAGCAGGTCTGAAGGAGCGGAGGCTTTCTACAACAGTAAAAGCGAACCTATTTGGCTTGATTATCTTGAGGACAAAAAAGCACTGTATCTAAGGTTATATTATATTCCTAGTTCAAGTGAAGGCAAAGATTTGGAAGAACGTCTGGCTTCATTTATAGATAAATACTCCGTTGAAAAAATAATCTTAGACCTTAGAGAAAACGGCGGCGGTCAGTTTACTGCCTTAAAGAACGGTTGGGTGGAAATGTTGGTATCCTTCGGTTTAAAAACGAAGTGTCTTTATGTGATTACAGACTACAGTACATTTTCAATGGCAGGAACTACCGCGATGTATTTAAAAGATGAGGCCGGCGCCACAGTGGTAGGTCTTCCCCCAGGCGGTGGAAAACCTTATATCGGCAGCGGACAACGAACTAGCCTCAGAAATTCCAACTTTGTAATGTGGATTCCCACATTGAATTCTTATGACAATAATTTAGGTTATAAACCTAAAAGCCTTGTAAATCACACTTTATACCCAGATATTGAAATAAGCATTAGTATTGAAGATTATATTAACAAGACAGATCCTGTTCTTAATTTGATTCTGTCATTATAGCTTGATAGAAAAAATATAATATTAATATTTGTTTAAAGACTGTGTTCTAGAAAACTGAGAAACCTGCATTAAATTGCAGATTTTCCATTAACAAGTATCCCTATAGCATCCAGTTATATATCATCTTTACTGAATTATATTTTACCCCCTTAACTACTACATAAGAAGTTGGGCTAAAAATAGAATTATCAACCGCCATTTTGCCATCTTTATTAATATACGCCCCATCTTTTCCAACAGTAAATTTCAAATGTTCTTAGCGGTTCGCTGATTAACGCGCAATTGCCGCAACAAACACATTTATATTTTACCCTTTAGAAGAATCCTCCTTATGGTATTGTTGATTAAAGTAGTTTATACCATCTGCCGGTTTAAAATAAAGTCTTATTGCTTCGTTAAAAGTTTTTATATCAAATTCATTAGTTACTTTATTTATTATAGAGAGCATCTCGCCATTGGAGTTTATCTTTTTTAAAATATTTCCTTTAGGATTTGGGTTGACAGATTTTGTACACTTTTCAAATATCGATCCTTTGTAATATTTCCAAACTCACTTACATGTTTTTTAAAAGAAGCTCTTAAAAACTTACAGGCAGTTAAAGAAAAATGGAGTTCTGATATCCGCCTGCTGTTAAAAGCTAAGAGACTAAAGGGGATTCATTGGCTACCCTTTTTATATTTCCTGCTAAAAGCTCATGGCAATACTGTATCTCTCTATAGAGAAAATCCGGAAAAATGAATTAAACGCTATGGCAATGGGGGGATATAGTCATTTCCCAATTGTCATAGCGCATGTATTATTTATCCTATTTTGGAGCTCCAGACTTAACAGTTGGATAATCTGAATATATCTTATGCCCAGTAGATGAAGTATTATTTGCCATAACTTTATAGTAATAAGTTGTACCCGTTTTTAGCCCTGTATCTGTATAAGATTTAGTTCCGTTAGTGGTAGAATATATTTGGCTGTAAGTACAGTTTTGACTTGTTGCTCTATATAAAATATACCCATTAGGTGGGTTAAAGCTATTATAAGACCATGATAAACGTAATGATGTATTGTATTGCTGGAGACAGTTAACGTTGGTGTTTGTAGTAACCGTATTGATTTTACAGCTGACTTTGTAGATAGTGACGTTCCTGCTACAGCTTGAATTGAGTAATCGTAAGAAGTACCCAGTGTAGCTGTATCACTATAACTCGTACTTGTTGTCGTTCCAATCAATTTGGAATCTCTATAAACATTATATTTCAATGCTCCTGCTACACTTCCCCATGTAATGGATACTACTTTTCCTATATTAACTAAGGATTTAACTTCAGGCATTCTCATATAAGTAGCAGATGCATAGTTTGAATAGTCAGAATAAAATTCATTGCCGCCTCTGTTTGTAACGGTTTTAATCTTATAATAATAAGTCGTACCATCTGACTTACTATTATTATCAGTCCATGTCAATGCTGCATACCTTGTATCTATTAAGGAATATCCTCCAGTAGCTCTTGTAGACCTATATATTTCTTATTTATCTGCATTGGCTGCGGCTCACCTCCAGAGGTTGAATGTGCACCAAACTATGGTGCATGCGGAACAAGAAGTGTAACCCGGTAGCTATGTTATATTATATTATTTGTCAAAGGAGGTTATTATGAGTGAAAGATTCGAGGTAATTGAACTCGATAATAGCATTGAACCTCAGGATATAAACTATTGCCCTAATTTGGTAATTTGTGAATGTAATTTAATTTGTTCGTGTCCTACAGATGGATTTTGTGGGGATGTTGAATGCTCACCAAATTATGGTGCATGTGGAACAAGAAGCATTTATAGATAAATGTTTGTAGATATATATTTGGGAGAGATATATATGAAAAAAGGATATGAAGTTATAGATATAAATAATAATGCCATTCCATTTGGGTCAAATTATACTTGGTGCCCAAATGAATTTATGTGCAACTGTGGAGTTAATGCAGCAGTATGCAGTTGCGGCGATATTGACATTGAATGTGATTGTACGATTGACTGGGGTTGCGGTTCTCCCCCGGAGATTGAATGTGCTCCAAATTATGGTGCTTGCGGAACAAGAAGCATACATAGGTAATTATTGTTCAACGTCTGATATTGTTTAGGTGGGGCCTGTTAAAGCTACATTCGGAGCCTTGCTTTAACAGGCCCGAATTATATGCAATTAATAATTTTATGTACTAACTTAGAATAAATACGAGAATTGTTTATAAGGATTAGGGGGGTCAAATTGAAATATAAAGATAGACGCTATCCAAGCAGCTTTTAAAGCACAAGGAAAAAAGAGCATATATTTTGATTGCTATAAAACATTCCTTAATTCTTTAGATTCAAATAAAAATCAGAATGAGATAGTCGAATATTTGCATGTATTTTATAGTAAAGAAGTAGTTAGTAAAGTATTGAATGATTATCACGGTGATTCGTTCAAAGACTATTTCGAAATTATATGCACAGAGGAATGTAATAATTGTCAAAATATGCATTTTTGCAAGAGATTTGTCGAAAAAAAGGTTCTGTATAGTTCAGGAAAAATGATGGCTCTTACAGAATAAACTATATAATATAATAAAGAAGTGAATTGGGACTATGAAAAACACTTTTGAAAATAATTTGTACATGCTAAAGTACGTGTGGAAATATTGTAAAAAGTTTGTACTTTTAACGATATTGATATCAGTTCTATCAAGCGTGCAGTCAATATTGGTTCTCTACTTAACTAAATTTTCCATAGAAGTCATAATTAATCAGGATTTGTTTGAATATTTTATGATGTATCTGGCGCTTAACTTTTTTATTCATATAGGGCTTTCATTAATTAACAATTATTATCAATATAGTTTGTTACCAAAAAATAATTTGCATTTCATGAAGGTTATGAGGGAAGAACTATTCCATAAATCGAGGCAGGTTGAGATATCAAAATTTGATGACACCGAATTTTATGATAATTATACTCTCGCCATGAATAATTCCGATACAAGGGCAATTAATGTATTAAATACGTTTATCAGCTTAATTAATAATATTATAAAAATTATTTCAACCATAGCTGTTATTGTTTATGTGGATTGGATTATAATTATAGCTGTTTCTATTAATGTAATGCTCAACTTTATTATAAATTTCAGGCTTTCCAGACTGTCATACTATATTAATTTAGAATCAGTTAAGTCCAACCGAATTATATCCTATATATCACGTGTTTATTATCTTAAATCTTATGCCAAGGAATTGCGTACAAGCAATGTAAATAAATCATTAAAGCATCATTTTGACAGTGCAGTAGTTCATGCTGAAAAAATCATAAAGAAATATAGTGGCAAGCAAATATCTAACTTGACTCTACAGAATATCTTCCAGATAATTGCGCAATTTGCTATTCAGATACATTTGATATTAAGGGCAGTTAGCAATAAGATTACAATTGGTGATTTTGCAATGATATTAAATGCATCTAATCAGCTGAGCGGATCAATTTTAAACTTTTTAAATACATTTCCAAAGCTCTACGAAAACAGTTTATATATAGAAAAATTCCGGAATTTTGTTGAATATTCCTCGGGTAATGATAGACGAGTGGAGCTATACGAAATAAATTCTATTGATTCTATAGAATTCAGAAATGTTAGATATATATATAACAACGATAAATTAGAACATGTTTTAGATAGTATTAACCTTAAAATTTTTAAAGGAGAGAAAATAGCAATACTTGGACTTAATGGCTCCGGTAAATCCACTTTTGTAAAATTACTGCTGGGATTGTATAGCCCGAGCGAAGGCGAGGTATTTTTAAATGGTCAAAACTATAATTTATATGACAGCAATGTATTTTTAGGGAATATAGGTGTAGTATTCCAGGATTTTGAGTTTTTTGCGATTCCAATTATTGAAAATATTTTAATGCGCCCAGTAATTGATAAGGAAAATGATGAGAAGCTGGTAAAAAGTGCATTAGTTAAGGTTGGTATGTATGAAAAAATATGCTCATTGCCTGAGGGAGTATATACAAACATAAGTAAGGAACTAGATTCATCAGGAACAACGTTTTCGGGAGGCGAATTTCAGCGGTTGGCTATATCGAGAATCCTCACTAAACATTATCAATTTATAGTACTTGATGAACCTACGAGTAATCTGGATATTATTGGTGAACGAAAAATAATGAATTTGGTTTTTAACGAATATAAAGATGAGGCTGTGATTGTTATATCCCACAAAATACAATATTTGTCCCAATTCGACCATGTTTATGTATTTGACAAAGGAAATATCGAAGAATATGACAGAAAGCTTGAATTAGTTGAAAATTAAATCCAAATAAATTAATCTTAGTTATAAAATCAGGAGATTTTTATGAATAACCAATATAAAGATAGAGATCCATATTCCACTATTAAATTAGCTAATTTATTTTTTCTTGAAAGAGAAATTTTGATTACGGAACAGTGGCATGATAATGCAGATATTAATTTATATTCTGTGAGTATTGGTGTTGGAAATATCAGCACTAATGGAAAAGGAGTTAGCAAATTATACGCCTTAGCCAGTGCTTATGGTGAATTGATGGAAAGGGTGCAAAATAAGGCGTTCTTTTATATAAACTCGAATATTGAGAATATGTATGGCGAAGAATTAATAAGCGATTATTGCGTGCACAGCTATTTGGAATGGTATAAGATAGTTTCCAAGGAATATATAAATATTTTTTCACAATCACTGTTTGAAAAATTTCTGCTTTCAATGCCATCTGAACAGAAAACCAAAGTATTCACGTCTTTAGATGGAAAAAGCACTGTAGCACTACCCAATAATTTATTGAGCATTATTTATGGTAGTAACGGTATGGTGGCAGGTAATTCCGAGACGGAAGCTTATGTTCAGGGATTATCAGAAATTTTGGAACGATATGTGGCAAAAATATATATTGAAGAAAAACAAAAACCTATATATATTAATCCTGAAAGCTTGAACTTTCTTGAAAACTTCAGTTTTATTGTTGACATTATTAATAAGATTGAGTCTACAGACTATTTCAGTGTAAAGATTTTGGATTTATCTATGGGTACCGATATACCAGCTATCGGCATAATATTAATTAATAAGAGAGATGCCTCTTATTTTGTTAAAATTGGGGTGCATCCAATAATGGAAATTGCAATTGAAAGGTGCTTTACGGAGATGTTCCAAGGTAGAAGTCTAATTAAATATTCTAAATATATGACGGGTGCTTCTCATAATAAAAATATATTTGAATCCCGTTTGAATTACCACAATTTTTATGTAGATGGAAGAGCTGCATTTCCGATTGAATTTTTTTGGGGTAAAGAGATTGACTATGATATGAAAAAATATAATAAATTTAAAAGTAATAAAGATATGAAAAAATTTTTGGTCGATTTAATATATGCTTTAGGTTATGAAATTTTTGTTATAAACAATATTGTTTCCGATATATATGCATTTCACTTTTTAGTGCCTGGTATAAGCGAGGTAGCGCCAATGGATGAAAAAACGCTACTTAATTATTTAGAAGATTTAAACCCTATAGAGTTATTAAATACAAAACTTTTACATTTGGAGAAAGGCGATGTGCAGATAATTGTTGATTATATTGACAATGGAATTGACAAAAACATGCCCCTTGATACGCTGATATATTCACATAATTTTTTGAGTTCAAGTGAAGCAAAAAAATTCTATGTATTGGATTTATATATTTCTTTGAATATTAAGTTGGAAAGATATGATGTTATAGTAAATACTATTAGAGATAGCAAACTATTAATTGAGAATAATAAAACGCATTATAACTTCTATTATTGCCTTAAATTATACTGCCAGCTAAAAATCTATGGGTATCAGTATAACTATATCAGTGCCGTTTTATCTAATTTTTATAAAAGTGAAACTCTAAACAATTTAAATAAATATATAGACAATCCGCTTTGCTTTTTTAATATTGAAACATGTCTGGATAATTGTTTCTCATGTAAAAAAATAAGCACTGAAGGTCATTGTCAATATAAACTTAAAAAGGAATTGTATTTAATCGTTTGAGATAGAAGGAATAATTATGAAAAATATTAAAAGTAAATTAAATCGCAAGAATATTATTTTTGCCATATTTGTTATACTCATTATAAAATTTGTTTTTGGTGAAATTCTATCGCTATATAAATATTATACAGCCCCGTCATTTATAAAGGAATTCAGTGTAGAGGATGCATTGCATGATTATGATTATATGTGGAAAAGGTTGGAAGAAAATTATCCATATTTTCAGGTTGCAGAGAGGGTTCTTCAACTTGATATAAATGAAATAAAATTAAGCTATAGAAACAAAATTGCTGAAAAGAGCAGTATTTCCTTTGATGAATTTTACGATATTATATTTAATTGTTCAAGAGAATTCAAAGAAGTAGGCCACTTTACAGTGCTGCCTTCTGGAAGCTATAAAATGCTTAAAAACTCATTTGAATCCCTAAGCAATGCTATCGACAGTGAATACCATGATTTTTTGTATACTAAGCTAATTGATGATAAGACCATAAGCGCTTATGATTATTTATACAAGCCTGAACTAATACATTTATTATCAAAAATTTCAATTAAGCCACCAAATAACATTATAATAAAAGAAATAGATGAAGAGACAGTTTACCTGCAAATTAATAGTATTTGGCAGGACAATGTTGATAATGACGCAGAAATTTTGATGAATTTTTTTGAAGAAAATAAATTAAAGAAAAATATAATAATTGACATGAGAAAGTCTGGGGGGGGTTCAGATTATTATTGGTCTAATAATATCGTAGCACCTAATATTGACAAAGCAATATCATCAAATTATAAAGTGCTATTTAAAAATACCATGCAAAATCGTGAGGTTTTGAATATGGTAGGAGGAGACTACGTAGAAGGGCTTGATGGGCTAAAGGAATTACCGGAATTCGACTTTCATTCATTTGATGAAAATACTATCGTTAGAAATAGCTCATTTGCAGTTGAGCCCCTATATGATAAAAAAATACTTAGTGGAGATATATTTGTTCTAATAGATGATTCAACATACTCTTCAGAGGAAGGATTTGCTTATTTTTGTAAAAGCACTGGTTTTGCAACATTGATAGGACAGCCTTCCGACGGAGACGGCCCCGGTATTAACCCCTTTTATGATATACTTCCAAGAAGCGGTTTGATTTTTGTCTATAGGATTTCTTATACATTAAACCCAGATGGGTCATGTAATGCAGAAATTGGAACAAAACCTGATTTTTATTCTCATTCTGGCGAGAATGTTTTAGATGCCGCTATAAGAATTATCTCAGAAAATTGAATAGGTTACGAATTATTGAACAGTTTTATTGGAATGTCCAGTATTTTATACCTTTTTCTATATCCAAAGCCTGTGTTTATAAGCATTTATATATTTGAAATGGAATCAGGTGTGAATATTGTATTTGATAGAAAACCTTGAATTTGTAGTCGAAAAGTCAAAATCAATGACTTTTGAATATCATTGTCCAAGTTATATGATATTGGCTTTCTTCTCTTCATACAGATGTTCAAACTTATCCGGGGTCTTGTAGTTTAATGTGCTGTGGGGTCTTTCTGAATTGTAGAAATGGATGTAGTTATCGACACTTTCACAGAATTGTCGTTCTGACTTGTAGATAGTGCGATATAGTTCTTCCTTTTTCATAGATGCGAAAAATGCTTCTGCAACTGCATTGTCGTAAGGGCTTCCAGACTTGGAGAACGATTGGACATCCTTGTTCATGCGAAGTAGCTTTCGCAAGGCATTCGAGGTGTACTGTGCGCCCCTGTCACTATGAAATGTTAGCTACTACGGGTTACCCCTTTCCTTAAATGCACGCTTGCACGCTTAAAGGTGGATGTGATTAAGTAAGTACGGTTCTTTGGGGATATCCCATATGCAACGATTTTGCGTGAGAACAAGTCTAGGATCATACAGACATACTGATATTTATCATTGATATTGAAACAGGTAACGTCGCTGACCCAGAAATAGTTTGGTTCCGAAACTTGAAATTGCCGCTATAGGTGGTTTTGCTTTTTAGCAAACTGAAGGTGTTTTTTGTACTCCTTCTTAGAGTTGATGACAATGCTTTCTATTCCCATTTCTCGCATCAGCTCAGCAACGTACTTGGGAGTAGTCTTGATACCACGCTCTGATAAAACG
>DMJQ01000027.1 GCA_003457065.1 Clostridiales bacterium | reverse complement strand
CGGCATGCGGTATATTTAAAACTGGGAGGTAGCAAGGTGGCATCTATAGAATTAAAAAACATATATAAAATTTATGATAAAGATGTAACTGCAGTTAAAGATTTAAACTTAGAAATAAAAGATAAAGAATTCATCGTCCTTGTTGGGCCTTCGGGATGCGGTAAAACAACCACATTGCGAATGGTTGCAGGCCTGGAGGAAATATCGTCGGGAGAACTGTATATAGATGACAAGCTTGTCAATGATATGCTTCCTAAGGACAGAGATATTGCGATGGTATTTCAGAACTATGCGCTGTATCCTCACATGACTGTTTATGACAATATGGCGTTCGGATTAAAAATCCGAAAAATGAGCAAGCAGGAAATAGATGAAAGAGTAACAAATGCGGCAAGAATTCTGGGAATAGAAGAATACCTGAAAAGAAAGCCAAGAGCTCTGTCAGGAGGACAGAGGCAGAGGGTTGCCATTGGAAGAGCAATAGTAAGGGATCCGAAGGTGTTCTTGATGGACGAACCTTTATCCAACCTTGATGCAAAACTGAGAAACGAAATGAGAACCGAGATATTAAAGCTTCATAAGAGACTTAATACCACATTTATATATGTGACACATGATCAAACAGAAGCCATGACACTTGGAGACAGAATAGTCATTATGAAGGACGGGGAAGTTCAGCAGGTTGGCACGCCTCAAAATGTTTATGAGAATCCCGCCAATGTGTTTGTGGCCGGTTTTGTCGGAATGCCACAAATGAATTTCTTTAATGCTGAATTAATATACGAAGGTGACAGTTACTATATTAATAATTGCGGACACAAGATAGACTTATCACAAGAATGTGTAAATTCACTGAAATCTAAAAATATCAAAACACAGTCCATAACGCTCGGTGTGCGTCCTGAATGCATAGTGATCTCAGAAAAAACATCAGGCAGCTATGAAGTTAATGTTGATGTGTCCGAGCTCATGGGAAATGAAATGTTAATTCACAGCAGACTTAATGACAACAAAATTGTTATTAAAAGCGAAACCCGTTATGATATCAAGACAGACGACAAGATAAACATATCTTTCAAAACCGACAGGCTGCATATATTTGACAAAGAGACTGGAAACAATTTAAGGCTGTAAGGAGAAATTTTATGACAATATCAGAAAAAGGCATGATAACGGAGCAGACAAACGAAAATACAATTAATATAGATAAGATGAGCATCAATGAAATAGTGAAAACCATAAACAACGAAGACAAAAAGGTGGCATATGCAGTTGAAAAAACCATACCGGAAATCACAAGCGCGGTCGAATTTACTGTTTCATCCCTCAAAAACGGAGGAAGGCTCATCATCGCAGGCGCAGGAACCAGCGGAAGGCTGGGAGTTTTGGATGCGTCCGAATGCCCTCCAACATTCAATACTGCTCCAGAGCTGGTAAAGGGCCTCATAGCAGGCGGAGATACCGCCCTGAGAAATGCGGTGGAAGGCATTGAAGATGACGAAAACAGCGGCATAAATGATTTGAAGAAAGAAGATTTCAGCGACAATGACGTATTGATAGGAGTTGCTGCCAGCGGAAGGACACCCTATGTCATTGGCGCGCTTAAATATGCAAAGAGTCTGGGGGCTAAGACAATATCAATATCATGCAATCCAGACTCGGAAACAGGCAGGCTGGCCGATGCAGCCATAGAAGTAATAGTGGGGCCGGAAGTTATTTCAGGTTCTACAAGACTTAAATCAGGCACGGCACAAAAAATGGTGCTCAATATAATCAGCACTACAACCATGATTAAATTGGGAAAGACATATAAAAATTTGATGGTAGATTTGCAGGCATCCAACTCAAAGTTAAGAAGAAGGGCTCTTAACATATTTAAAAACATAACAAATATCAAAGACGATGATACAGCTACCTTATTTCTGGAAAAAACCAGCTGGAATTTAAAAGAGGCTATTGTAATTTATGAAACAAGCTGTACAATAGAAGAAGCGAGAGCATACTTAAAAAGCGCCGACGGTTTTGTGGTGAACGCAATACAGTTGGGAAAAGAAACCAAAGCGCTTAATATCAAAAGATGATTGGATGAAAAAATATGGAAGTAATAACAAAAAGCAACTATCAGGAAATGAGCCTGCTGGCAGCAAAGTATCTGTTGGATACAGTGAAAGGAAAAAGTGATGCAGTCATAGGCCTGCCAACAGGCAGTACGCCGCTTGGGATGTACAGCGCAGTGGTGGAGGAATACAGAAAAAACACTATTTCATTTCAGAATGTAAAAACATTTAATCTGGATGAATATATAGGATTAATCAAGACGGATGAAAACAGTTACTACAATTTTATGAATACAAACCTGTTTTCACATATTGACATTAAAAAAGAAAATATTCATATTCCGGATGGCATGACCGGCGATGTGAAAAAAGAATGCACTAATTATGAAAACAAAGTGAGACAAGCCGGCTCAATGGATATACTTTTTCTCGGAATAGGAAAAAACGGGCACATTGGATTTAACGAGCCCGGAGATTTTTTTGAACCATATACCCATGAAGTACAGCTTAAGCAAAACACCATAAATGCAAACTCAAGATTTTTTGAAAACATACATGATGTGCCAACAACTGCCATAACCATGGGCATTAAAACCATCCTGTCCGCAAAAAAAATAGTGTTGCTGGCAGAAGGAGAATCAAAAGCCGAAGCCGTGGCAGAGATGGTGAACGGGAAAATAACCCCGCGGCTTCCGGCATCCATACTGCAGCTGCATGATAACATAACTGTGATAATTGACAAAAAAGCTGCAGGAAACCTTTAAAATATTAATAAGAAGGCAACTATGAGCAAGTTATTTAAAAATGTAAGGATAATTACCCCATACGAAGTATTGCATGGCTATGGTGTAATAATTGATGAAGGAAAAATTACAAACATAGCGTCAGAGCAGGATATAGCGTCAGAGTCTGTCAGTGAGGTAATAGACGGCAAAGGTCAGTTTCTTTCACCGGGATTCATAGACATACATAATCACGGCAATTCCGGCTATGATTTCATGGATGCCACAGAAGAAGCCATAGACAATATAGGACGTTATCATCTTAAAAATGGTGTGACTTCATACTTAGGAACAGTCCTGACCCAGTCCTACGAAAATATATTAAATGCAGCAAAAAACATATCCGAATACAAAAACAAATCAAATTCATCTCAGCTGCTGGGCATCCATTTGGAAGGACCGTTCTTTTCAATCGGAAAAAAAGGAGCACAGCCTGAAGAATTCATCAAGGATCCAGATATGTCATTTATAAATAAATTAATGGACATATCTGGTGATAAATTAAAAATGGTATCCGTGGCACCGGAAAAAGAAGGAGCTTTAGAGCTCATCTCCTATCTGAAAGCAAATAACATAACCGTTGCCATGGCACACAGCAACGCAACCTATGCCGAGGCAAAAAACGGCATTGCTCATGGAGTGACGGTGGCAACTCACCTCTATAACGGCATGAGAAACTTCTCACACCGTGAACCTGGAATTGTTGGAGCGGCACTGACAGATGACAGAGTATTTTGTGAAATGATTTGCGACAGAATTCATCTCCACGATGCTGCCATGCAGATAGCTTTGAAAATGAAAGGGACTGTTAAGGTAATAGCAGTGTCAGATGCCATGAGGGCGGCAGGTCTGAGCGATGGCATCTATGAGCTGGGCGGTCAGAAAGTGACGGTTAAAGAAGGAGCAGCACGCTTGGATGACGGAAGTCTGGCAGGTTCAACGCTAAATTTGAGAACAGCAGTGTACAACATGGTAAAATACCTGAATGTTCCTATATATGAAGCCGTAAGAACCGCAAGCCTGTCACCGGCTGAAGCCATAGGTGCTGATAAAAATAAAGGAAGCATCGAAATAGGAAAAGATGCGGATTTGATTTTGTTCGATGATGAATTAAATATTTCGTCGGTGATAGTGGGAGGAGTTTTTACAGAAATTCCGGCGGCAATTAAATAATTTTAGGATTTAATACACGATTTATTCTAAGCAAGTTAAGAATCTCTCATTGAAATGCTGATTAAATAAATCTATTGATTTTTGAAGATTTTGACATGAATTTTCTGTCAAAATCTTTTTTTACACATAATTTCTGGTAATTAATAAAAAATAGTTGTATATATTGTCTCGCAATACTATAATATTGAAATGACAAAAATATTCAATAAATGAAAGAAGTATCCTCATGCCAAAATTAAAGAATTTTTTACTGCGTTCAAAGACAATGACTGCGGTTATTTCAACCATCGTAGTTTTATTAATAATAAGCTGCTTATATCTTAATTCATGTTTAAATAAAATAAATTATAAGGAAAAATCACCTGGCATAGATATGAATTCAAATAAGGCCGGCAATGAGTCAAATCAAAACAGTTCTCCGCCGGATAATGAGGACTCTATGATTAGTAAAGATATAGTTAATATATTGCTGATCGGTCAGGACAAGCGACCCGGAGAAGAAGTAGCCAGGTCTGATTCCATGATTATTGCAACAATCAATAAAAAAACAAATTCCATAAAGCTCACATCCCTTATGCGTGATATGTACGTCCAGATACCGGGATATGATGACAACAAAATCAATGCAGCCTATGCACTGGGAGGAATGGATCTTTTGACCGAAGCCGTGGAAAGTAATTTTTTAATCAAAATAGACGGTTGCATAGAAGTCGACTTTGCCGGATTTGAAAAAATAATCGATGAAATAGGCGGAATAGACATTGATTTAAATAGAGATGAGGCATATTACCTGAGCAGGAGCAGCGGCTCAAGGTTCTCTGAAGGCGTAAACCGGCTGACTGGAGAAACAGCCCTGACCTATTCCAGAATCAGATATGTTGGAAATGACGATTACGAACGCACAGAACGCCAGAGAAACGTGCTCGTGTCAGTGTTTGAGGAAATTAAGGATTCAAATCTTAAGACTCTCTTGGAAATGGCAGATGATATTTTGCCACTGGTGACAACCAATTTGACAAACACTCAAATACTGAACCTTGCAACAAAAGTGATGCTCATGAATGTCTCAGATATTGAAACCTACCGCATACCTGCAGACGGTGAATTTACACCTGACACAATCAAAAACATGTCTGTATTGGTCCCGGATTTGCCAGCTAATAGAGCGTTGCTGAAAGAGTATATTGGATATTAGAAAAGAGCTTTCGTAAAGTGTATTATCTTACGAAAGTTCTTTTTTATTACGGTTTTTTTACTTTCAGAGTTTATTGCTTAAAGTTCATATTTTATCATTTCAATGCATAGTTTTATATCGTTGCGAATTCCGGTACATATAAGTATTCCTGATTTAGAAAAATCAATAATATTTATGTAAACATCTAATTATCTTTGTTTGTTATTTGCAATCAGTTGAATTCCTTTATTTTAGTAATAATTAAAAATTATGAATAAAAACAAAAAACGTTAACAGTAATTTATAATAATATGTAAAAGAATATATATTTTCTAAAAAAGAAAATATTGTTACAATAGTGCCAAATATTAGAACAGTTTTCATTTATTGAATTGACAACCTACAATATCAAACCTATATGTATAATGTTTTTAATGCGAAAATTGTAGTAATTTAGCAAATCAATGATATATGTAAAATTATATAGTTAACATAATATTATCACGCTATAATCGGCATGTTGTCGTTTATATAAAAAATATTAGAGGAGGATGAAATGGCTAAAAGAAGAATTTCACTATTGTTGGTAGCTTTTATGGTACTGACAATGGCGATGCCTTTAAATGCTTATGGTGAGGTTAATGATTATACCGGACACTGGGCGGAAAGTACAATACAGCAGTGGCTGAATAAAGGACAGATTTCCGGCTATCCTGACGGCACATTTAAACCTGACGGAAAAGTAACGAGGGCAGAATTTGTAAAAATGGTAAACGGTGCCTTTAACTACACAGAAACATCAACTATAGAATTTTCTGATGTAAAATCAGGCGATTGGTATTACCAGGAGGTGCAGAAAGCATTCAAAGCCGGATTTATAGCTGGTATTTAAGAAACACAATTTGCTCCGAACAATAATCTTACAAGAGAACAGGCAGCGGTGATAATATCTTGGATAAATAAGCTTGATGAAAATTACGCAGCTGCAGAAGTATTTTCGGACTACGGAATAATATCAAGCTATGCAAAAGGCGGTGTAGGATCTGCAGCCAAAGCTGAAATTGCTAAGGGGTATAATGATAACACATTCAAGCCTCAAAATCCTATTACAAGAGCAGAAGCAATAGTAATATTAGACAGAGCAATAGGTGCAGGTTCAGAACAGGCTGAAGATTTGACAGTTGACAAATCAGGAACTACAGTTGAGAATGTAACCGTTAAAAACATCCACATCACTGACAAGGTAGGCAGTGGAGAAGTTACACTTAAAAATGTTAAGGTAACAGGAGAACTTCTGGTAGAAGGCGGCGGACAAAATTCTATTATAATTGAAAACTCTGATATCAAAAATTTAACTGTTGATAAAGCAGATGGAAAAGTAAGAATACTGTTAAAGGGTTCTTCATCTGTAGGTTCAACAACACTTGAGTCAGGTGCCACACTTGAACAGAAGGATTTAAAAGGTGACGGTTTTGGCGATGTTGAAATCAGCAAAGATGCCAATACAAAACACACTGTTATAATAACTGCTGACGTTGATAATCTTAATGTTAATGCAAAAATAAAAATCAACGTAAAATCAGGAACAATCGGCGAGACTGTTGTTTTAGAGAAAGCAGCCGGAGTAACAGTAAACCTGTCCAAAAGCGTTGTTGTTAAATCTCAGACAATAAATGCCAAGGCTGAATTTACAGGTACCGGTACAATTGAAAAAGCTTACGTTAATGTTAACGGAGTGACATTCGAGCAAAAACCGAAAACAATGACCGTAGCTAAAGGCATTGATGAACCTAAGATTGTTGAATCGTCAACAGGTGGCGGTGGTTCAGGCGGCGGTGGCGGCAACGGCGGCAGCGACCCCGAAGTGCCTGAAAAGTACACTGTATCTGTAAAAGTAGATCCTAAAGATGCAGGAAGAGTAAAGGGAACAGGAAGCTATGCAAAGGGTGATGTTGTAACATTAACGGCAATAGCTACAGAAGGCTATGAGTTTGTAAATTGGACGGATGTTGATGGGGATGTAGTAAGTTCTGAAAATCCGTACATATTCACAGTTGAGTCAGAGGACGTATCCTTAACTGCTAACTTTAAGGCTGAAGGCGGAGAGCCAGATCCTGAAGAGTACACTGTATCTGCAAAAGTAGATCCTAAAGATGCAGGAACAGTAACAGGAACAGGAATATATGCCAAGGGTGCAGTTGTAACATTAACAGCAATAGCTGCAGAAGGCTATGAGTTTAAAAATTGGACAGATGTTGACGGAAAAGTAGTAAGTTCTGATAATCCGTGCATATTCAAAGTTGGGTCAGAGGATGTATTCTTAACTGCTAACTTTAAGGTTGAAGGCGGAGAGCCAGAGCTTGAAGAACTTGACTTAAAAATTGTTTTTAGCAATAGCATTGTTTTTGTAAATGATACAGATTACAATCCTCATATCAAAACAATAAATCTTTTGATTGGTAATGAAAAATACAATTATGATGATAAAAAAGACGAAAAAATTAGTCTTGCAGGTCATATTGCCAAGCTGAAAAATGATTTTGGCATTACATTAAAAGTTGTCTCAGAAGACCCGGAAGTACTGAATATTAATGAGACGACAGGCATAATGACGGGTGTTAAGGTAGGAGACGCTAGTGTAACTGTAACTGCCTCAAAGTCTGGGTATAAGAATATAAGCTTTAAATTTAGTGTGACTGTAGAAGAAGCACCAGAGCCTGTATATGCAACATTAACAGTATTGCAAATTGGTGATAAAGATGTTTACGAGGAAGGTGTTAAAACATACCCTGTAACTACAACACAATCAGCAATAACAATAACTGCAATTACATCAACAGGAACAGCGATAAGTGTCACTTCAACTGGTACTGGTATAACTGGAACAGCTATTTCGGTTACACCACAACAAGGAACAATTGATACAGTGCATGTAATAAATGTTCCGTTATCCGATGAAGTAGATGCTTGCATTACATTGTCCATCCCAAATGGGGAGGGCAAAAGTGAAGATTACATCATCAAGATAACTAAAGGAAACTCGGCAATTAAAGAAGGATCAAAATAGTAATTAAGCATGCAAATTGAATAAAAATGCCTCTCAGCAGTCAGCAAAGGCTGCTGAGAGAATTTTTTGCCAATATGCCAATGTAAATGAAAACATAAAAATCCATATACAACTATTAATGACTTCATTAAATTATCATCAAAATCTTAAGACATAAGCAAAAATGAAGTTTGTATTGCAGATTTATAAACTTATTTAGATAGGTTTTACAAATTCCATTTATAAAAAATATACATTGTATGATATACCGTAAAGTGGTATAATATAGAGGTGTGAATTATCGGACATGTTTTTAGAAATGTTGTTAAGCTAACATTATACGTTCTAATGCATGTATACAATATATATTTTAACCGGAGGAACAAGTGAAAGAAAATAACAAACAACAATCACGAAGAAAACAGGATAACCCTGTAACCATAGATTACGAAAACAAGAAACTCTCTGTATTTTATTTTTTGCCGCTTCTATTGATAGCAGGATTTGTACCGCTGATAGTATACGCAAAATACGTTGATCTGACAGGTACAACTCAGGCATTATACTGGACGGGCCAGCAGCAGTATCTTGATTTTTTCAGTTACTGGAAATCACGCTGGGTAATAGCTCTTACGGCAATAGCACTTATATTTTATATCATACTATATAAACAAAAAAAATTACCATTTAAGAATTTAAAGCAATACTATATACCGCTCGGTATTTATGCAATATTCGTTATTATATCAACTATTTTTGCCATAGACACACAGACAGCTCTATGGGGCTTCGTCGATATGTATCAGGGCATGTTTGTACTTTTAAGCTATGTTCTCATCACATTCCTGACAATAAACTTCGTGAACAATGAAAGGGATGTGAATTTGTTTGTTAATGCATTCTTGTTCCTGATGATAGTCGAAGGCGTCATAGGAGTAGGTCAGTACTTTGGATTCGACTTATTCCNNCCAGACAAAATTAGGTAAGAGTCTAATTATACCAAGTAATTTGGTAGTGGAAGACTTATCGTTTTCATTTGGACCAAAAACAATATATGGTACTCTGTTTAATACAAACTTTGTGGGGAGCTTTGCTACGCTTATGCTACCATTGTCCATAGGAATTTTTTTGAGCGCAAAGACGAGAAAAAAGAAAATTGTTTCCGGAATTGTTGTTTTACTCATGGTATTCACTTGGATTGGATGTAATTCGAGAGCAGGGTATTTGGGTGTGGCTGTATCGGTTCCATTTGCTTTATGGCTGTTCAAGAAAGAGATAGTGAAGCATTGGAAGGTATCGATTAGCTTAGTTGTAATATTTATTGTCTTGCTAACTGGACTGAATATTGTATCAGAGGGGGTCTTATCAAACAGATTGAAAACATTAAATGTTTCAGAGCAGTTAAGACTACTTGAGGATATAAGTAAAAATTATTATGTATTTGAGGACATCAATTTAGGAAAAGATACCTTTTCTATAAAAACAGACAAAAATACTTTAAATTTTAAAGTAGATGGAGATAAATTATTTTTTTTAGATGAAAACTTTAATGAAATAGAAATAGTAACTAATAACAAAAAAATTTATATTAAGGATAAAAAATATGAAGGATATAGAATTACTATCCCAAAAGATTATCCTGGGGTATCAGTTGAATGCCTTACTTATTTGAATTGGACATCTGTAAATTTCTATATTATGCCTAATGGAATAAAAATTTTAAGCTCTGGTGGAAGACTTTTAGATCCTATAGTGGCAGAACGATTTGAACCGCTAGATGGATTGGAAAGGTTCATGTCAAGCAGGGGGTATATATGGAGTCGTTCTATTCCTATTCTAAAGAATTACTTTATCAATGGTTCTGGTGCAGATAACTATCCAGTAGCTTTTCCACAAGATGATTTTATAGCAAAATTAAATGCAGGAATGGATGCTAATATGGTTGTAGACAAACCGCATAATATGTATTTGCAAGTTGCTATAAACACTGGGGTATTATCTCTTTTATCATTACTAATTGTATGTGGATTATATATTATTAGTAGTATAAAATTGTATAGTCGAATTAAATTTGATTCTTTAGATAAGATTGTAGGAGCTTCATGTATGGTAGGTGTAACTGGTTACTTAGCTGCAGCGGTGTTCAATGACAGCATTATATCTGTAGCACCGTTGTTTTGGGTGATAATTGGATTGGGTATAGGCATAAATATTAGGTTGAAAAATAGGACGGAGTAGTTATAAGAATATATTAAGAAACTGAGGTTTTACAATGGCAACTGCATATAAAGGTGTATATAACTTTTTAAATAAGTACCGCAAGTTTATGCTTATGTTTATAGATACATGCATAGCGATAATTGCGTATCTTTCCCCACATATTATAAGCGGAATTCATCCGCTTAAATTTGAATGGTTTGAAGATACATGGTACATATATACTATAATATATATTGGCACATTCATAATTATGGGTGTGTATAGAAACATATGGCGCTATGCGGGTATTGAAGATATTTACAAATGCCTTCAGGCTTCGGTACTGGCAAACCTGATATTTTTAATATTTNNTTTACGCAAGTTTTTAATATTTATATCAGATATTATGTATATATTGTTGCTTTTCTTGTAGCAAGCTTTTGCACTATGGGTATCCGTATAGTTTACAGGGCGATAATTATTATTGGTGATAAGAATACTAAAAAGCTCAGTCACTACACAAATATTATGTTAGTTGGTGCAGGACAGGCTACTGTAGCCATACTCAATGAAATACAGCGTAACAATCCTAATAATTACCTTGTGAAATGTATCGTTGATGATGACAAAACCAAAATAGGCAGAAAAATAAATACCATACAGGTAGTATCATCAACGGAAAGAATACCTGAGATGGTAAAAAAATATGAAATAGAGGAAATAATATTTTCTATACCATCTATAGATAGTGAAAACAAAAAAAGAATATTGGATATATGTGCTAATACTAAATGTAAGCTTAAAATATTACCAGAGGTGTACAGCCTCTTAACTAACGGTGCACTTAATGATGTAATTGGTAAAATTAGAGATGTCCAAGTTGAGGATTTGCTAGGTAGAGAACCTATAAAACTTGATTGTACATTGACAAAAGAATATATTCAGAACAAGACAGTTCTTGTAACAGGAGGTGGTGGCTCCATAGGCTCTGAGCTTTGCCGTCAAATAGCATCATATGAGCCAAAAGCTCTTATAATACTTGATATATATGAAAACAATGCCTATGATATACAGCAAGAACTGCTTAGGACATATGGAGATAAACTTAATATGTCCGTGGAGATTGCCTCTATAAGAGATAAGAATAAATTGAATAAAATATTTGCTTCAAAGAATATAGATATAGTATTTCATGCTGCTGCTCACAAGCATGTTCCTCTCATGGAAAAAAATCCTGAGGAAGCCATAAAAAATAATGTAATAGGAACATATAATGTAGTTCAGGCGGCTCATGAGTACAAAGCAGATAAATTTGTTCTCATATCTACGGACAAGGCAGTTAATCCAACTAGTGTTATGGGAGCTACAAAACGTATTGCTGAAATGATAATACAGTCCTACAATAGTAATAGCGATACAGATTATGTAGCTGTGAGATTTGGAAATGTTTTAGGCAGTAATGGATCGGTTATTCCGCTATTCAAGGAGCAGATAAAAGAGGGTGAACCTGTTACTGTCACCCATAAGGAAATAACAAGATATTTTATGACGATTCCAGAAGCGGTTCAGCTTGTACTCAGAGCTTCATCAATGGCTCAGGGAGGAGAAGTATTTGTGCTTGATATGGGTGAGCCGGTTAAGATTAAGGATTTAGCATACAAATTAATTAAGCTTTCTGGTCTTGAACCAGAGGTAGATATAAACATAGAATACACAGGACTCAGACCGGGCGAAAAGTTATATGAAGAACTCCTGATAACTCAGGATAAAGATCAGATTAAAACTGATATTGAGAAAATATTTATCGAAAAACCGAATGAATTTGATGAATACGAACTTTTTAAACTTATAGGAGAGTTAGAAAAGGCTGCAGATGATATTGACGTTGAAGATATATTGATACTGATAGAAAAACTTGTACCAACATATAAACGTACGAATAATATAAAAAATACAGATGATTCAAAGAATATAGCGTAAGTGGCTATTCGGGCGGACAGGATGAAAACTTCTGCCGCCGATATTGACAGGTAGATAATAAAATAACATATTTACAAAGTAACCAATGTGTGTTATGATAGAATCGTTCGTACAATGAACGAAACACAGGAGATGTAATATATGAAATTTTTCAGTCCTACAAGTGAATTAAAGGAACTGCTGCTGTTAGAGCACATAGAAAGAAATCCGGATACGACACAAAAGGAAATAGCAGAAATAATTAGTGGTGCCATATCCATGGTTAATGTTTATATTGATAATTTGGAAGAAAGAGATTATCTGTCCAGAGATTACAAATCTGTAAAAACAGTTTACTATAACATTACACAAGAAGGTATAAAAAGAAAAAATTATCTGGCAATTACTTATTTACAGGAATTGTTAGAATTATATAAGTTAGCGGAAGAGAATGTTGAAAATTTTCTGGATAGGCTTGAAGATAAAGGCTATCGAAATATACTTTTCTATGGTGCAGGAGAAGTAGCAGAAACTATATTAGGAATAATTAGGGTAAGAGTTGACAAGCCACTTAGAGCATTGGCAATCATAGATGATGATAAATGCAAACAAGGCATGCAATTTTTGGGATATACTATTATTTCCAGAGAAGATATAGATAAATATGATCATGATGGAATAGTAATTACATCATATACATACGAAGATGATATAACAAATAAATTAAACGAAATTGGATATCCGGAAGATAGAGTAGAGAGATTCTTTACCGAATAGATTAATAAATAATGATTTAGTAGGGGGCTATATGTCAGAAAAGATTTATCTTGCTTCACCACATATGAGTGATGAAGGCTATGAAATGAAATATATACAGGAAGCATTTGATACCAATTGGATAGCTCCGCTGGGCAAAAATGTAGACGAATTTGAAAATGAACTTGCAGCTAAAGTCGGTTCAAAATATGCAGCTGCGTTATCTTCAGGTACGGCCGCTATACATATGGCTCTTAAGGCAGCAGGAGTAGATAAAGGAGATATTGTTTTCTGTCCTACACTCACATTTTCAGCAACAGCAAATCCAATTATATATCAAGGGGCAACTCCTGTTTTTATAGACAGTGATAGCGAAACGTGGAATATGAGTCCAGTTGCATTGGAAAAAGCTTTTGAAAAATATAAGCCTAAAGCAGTAATAGTAGTTCATTTATACGGATTATCTGCTGATATGGACAAGATTTGTAAAATATGTGAAAAACATAATGTTACTCTTATTGAAGATGCAGCAGAAAGTTTGGGCACGACGTATAAAGGCAAGTATACAGGCACATTTGGGAAATACGGCATATTTTCATTTAATGGTAACAAGATTATTACCACATCAGGCGGAGGTATGCTTGTGTCTAATGATGAAGAAAGAATATCTAAAGTCAGGTTCTGGGCAACTCAGTCAAGAGATAAAGCAAGGCACTATCAGCACAGTGAATTGGGATATAATTACCGCATGAGCAATATTGTTGCAGGTATAGGCAGAGGGCAGCTGAAAGTACTGGATAAAAGAATAGAGCAGAAGAAGCATATATTTGAATTCTATAAAAATGAACTCAAAAATATCGAGGACATAGAATTTATGCCTGTCAACGGGTGGAATAAACCAAATTATTGGTTGAGCTGTATAACCTTGAATGGAAATATAAGGCCTATTGATGTCATGGAGGCATTGGAGAAAGATAACATTGAATCAAGACCAATCTGGAAACCGATGCATATGCAGCCTTTCTTTGAGAAATATGATATTATCGGCAGTGGAGTTTCTGAAAAAATATTTGAAAATGGCGTATGTCTGCCAAGTGATACGAAAATGAAGGATGAGGATTTATACAGAATAAATTGTATCATAAAAGGATTGTGGAATTAAAATGAGTTCAGCAATAATTAAAGAAAACATATGTAAAAAAGGAATATATGAAAGACATATTAAGAGACCTATGGATTTTATATTGTCTCTCGCTGCAATTATTGTCTTGAGTCCGCTGCTGCTTATACTGATAATTCTCGTTAGAGCAAAATTAGGCAGTCCAGTGATATTTAAACAAAAACGTCCGGGGCTTAATGAAGAGATATTTACTTTATACAAATTTAGGACAATGACTGATGAAAAGGATGATAACGGAGGATTGCTTTCCGATGAAATCAGGCTTACGAAATTTGGAAGGTTCCTTCGAAGTACAAGCTTAGATGAACTTCCTGAGCTTTTTAATATTTTGACAGGTGACATGAGTATAGTAGGTCCAAGGCCATTGCTTGTGGAATATCTGCCGCTATATAATGAGCATCAGAAAAGGCGTCACGATGTACGACCAGGATTAACGGGGTTAGCTCAGGTTAGTGGTCGAAATGCTATTAGTTGGGAAGATAAGTTTAAATTAGATGTAGAGTATGTAGATAATATAAGTTTTATAGTTGATTGGAAGATTATGTTCAAGACAATTAAGAAGGTATATGAGAGATCTGGAATTAGTTCAGATACATCTGCAACAACAGAGCGATTTAGAGGAAGTAAGGTAGAACATTAAGGAAATTATTATTACTGCTTTAGAAAGGATTGTACTCATTATGAAAGACAAATTAATCATTATTGGCGCTAGTGGACATGGTAAGGTTGCCGCTGATATCGCAATAAAAATGAATAAATGGCAAAGCATCGTATTTCTTGATGATGACGATTCAGTTAAAAAATCTATGGGAATAAAAGTTATTGGTAAAACTGCTGCTGCCTTTATGTATAAGGATAAGGCTGATTTCTTTGTAGCTATTGGAAATAATGTAACGAGAAAAAAAATACAAGATGAATTAATGGATGAAGGTTTAAGAGTAGAGATACTAATCCACCCTAGTGCAATTATAGGAACTGATGTCGAGATTGGTGAAGGAACAGCTGTTATGGCTGGTGCAATAATAAATAGTTCAAGTACAATTGGGAAAGGTTGCATTATCAATACCAGCTGTAGTTTAGATCATGACAATATTATTGAAGATTATGTGCATATCTCTCCAGGTGTTAATTTAGCAGGAACGGTCTGGGTAGGAAAGGGAAGCTGGTTAGGAATTGGAAGTGTTGTTAGTAATAATATAAATATTTGCAGCGGTTGCATAGTTGGTGCTGGCGCTCTGGTTGTTAAGGATATTACTGAACCTGGAACATATGTTGGAGTTCCGGTGAGGAGAATCGAAAGATGAGAGTTTTGATATTGTCTAACCTTGGAATGGGTTTATATAAATTTAGGAAAGAGCTTCTTGAAGAATTTATTAATCAAGGATATGAAGTCTTTTTTTCATTACCTAAAGACGAATATGTCTCTCAACTTAAAGATTTAGGATGTAGTTATATTGAGTCAAAAGTAGACAGAAGAGTGACGAATCCTATAGCTGATATAAGGTTGTTATTTTCTTATATAAAGATAATCAGGAAAGTTCAACCGGATATTGTACTGACTTATACCATTAAGCCTAATGTGTATGGTGGTATGGTTTGTAGGTTGCTTAAAATTCCATACTTGCCGAATGTAACAGGTTTAGGAACAGCTATTGAAAATGAAGGCTTTCTTCAAAAGATAACACTTAGTTTATATAAAGCAGGCCTAAAAAATGCAAAATGTGTTTTTTTTCAAAATAAGCCTAACAAACAATTATTTTTTGATAAAGGAATAGTTAGAACCTGCACGAAAGTAATTCCGGGTTCTGGAGTAAATCTTGAACAGCACAAATATGAGGAATATCCAGAATATAATGGAACTATAAGATTTCTGTTTATAGGTAGAATAATGAAGTCAAAAGGTATTGATGAATTATTGGAGGCAGTTGTAAAAATCAAACAAGAGCATGTAAATACTGAATTTGATTTATTAGGATTTTGTGAAGAAAACTACTCAGATCAGTTAAACGAATTAAATGCTTCTGGCATAATTCATTATCATGGGCAACAAGATGATGTACATAGATTTATAAAAGGCTCACATGCTACTATTCTACCTTCATATCATGAAGGTATTTCTAATGTATTATTGGAATCCGCATCATCAGGGCGTCCAATCTTAGCATCAAATGTAACAGGATGCAAGGAGACGTTTGATGAGGGAATAAGCGGTTATGGTTTTGAGGCAAAGAGTAGCGATGCAATT
Organism: Clostridiales bacterium; assembly: GCA_003457065.1. GTDB lineage: Bacteria > Bacillota > Clostridia > Tissierellales > Sedimentibacteraceae > Sedimentibacter. The sequence goes on along the minus strand of DMJQ01000027.1, from coordinate 11,838 downwards.
GTAGATGCAATTAATAAATTTCTAAAATTACCATATCAAAAGAAAAGACAAATGGGATTGGCAGGTCGTAGAAAAATGGAACAGGAATATGGTAGAAAAATTGTAATAAATGCCTATATAGAACAAATCAATAAATAAAGGAGTCATCAAATTGAATTTATATGAAAAAATTAAAAATAAAGAAGAAAAAATATCACTTATAGGTCTTGGTTATGTAGGTATGCCGATAGCGGTTTCCTTTGCTAAGAAAGCTGATGTTATTGGATATGATATTAGCAAAGAGAAAGTTGAGTTATATAAAAAAGGAATTGATCCGACAAAAGAAGTTGGTGATGAAATCATAGAGCAAACTACTGTTGAATTTACTGCTGATGAGACTAAGCTTAAAGAAGCTAAATTTCATATCGTTGCAGTACCAACACCGGTAAATGCAGATCATACACCTGACTTAAGGCCAGTTGAATCTGCATGTAGAACAGTTGGAAGAAATCTTTCGAAGGGGGCGATAGTGGTTTTTGAATCTACTGTTTACCCTGGGGTTACTGAAGATATTTGTATACCAATACTTGAAAATGAATCTGGAATGAAGTGCGGAAAAGATTTTAAGGTGGGTTATTCACCGGAACGAATTAATCCAGGTGATAAGGTTCATAGACTTGAAACAATCGTAAAAATCGTATCCGGTATGGATGAAGAATCTCTTGATATTATTGCTAAAGTGTATGAGATTGTTGTAAATGCTGGAGTACATAGAGCAGAGTCAATTAAAGTTGCAGAAGCTGCAAAAGTAATAGAAAACTCACAAAGAGATATTAATATAGCATTTATGAATGAACTTTCTATAATTTTTAATAAAATGGGAATTGATACGAAGGCTGTACTTAAAGCAGCAGCAACTAAGTGGAACTTTTTGAATTTTTCACCAGGGCTTGTTGGCGGACATTGTATAGGTGTAGATCCATATTATTTAACATATAAAGCTGAACAACTAGGATATCATTCACAAATCATTCTTTCAGGAAGAAGGATTAATGATGATATGGGAAAATATGTGTCAGAGAATTTAATTAAAAATCTTATCAAGGCTGAAGTACCTGTTAAAGATGCTAAGGTTGCAATTCTTGGATTTACGTTTAAAGAAAATTGCCCTGATACAAGAAATACAAGAGTCATTGATATTGTGAATGAGCTTAAGGAATATGGTATAACCCCAACTATTACAGATCCTGAAGCTGATGCAGCAGTAGCAAAACATGAGTATGGCATTGTCTTGAAATCTTTTGACGATATTAAAGGCATGGATGCTTTAGTTATCGCTGTCGCTCATAATCAATTCTTGAAGTTTACTCAGGAAGATTTTAACAAGATGTTCAAAGATGGTTCTAACAAAAATAAGGTGATTTTAGATGTTAAAGGGATTTTATGCAAAGAAGAATATGGAACAGCAGGTTATAAATATTGGAGTTTGTAATGAAGGATAGTGTGTATTATGGGATATGACAACATCACATTTGAAAAAGATAGTGTATTTCTAGTAACAGGCGGAGCTGGATTTATTGGCTCAAATCTATGTGAAGTATTATTAAATAAAGGGTACAAAGTAAGATGTCTTGATGACCTTTCGAACGGAAAGCAATCTAATGTAGATTTATTTATTGAGAATCCTAACTATACTTTTATAAAAGGTGATATACGTGATTTAGATACATGTAATAAGGTTTGTAAAGGTGTTGATTATGTATTAAATCAGGCAGCTTGGGGAAGTGTTCCGAGAAGTATAGAAATGCCATTACTATATGAAGAAATTAACATAAAGGGAACATTAAACATGATGGAAGCTGCAAGAAAAAACGGTGTAAAAAAATTTGTCTATGCATCAAGCTCTTCAGTATATGGAGATGAACCGAATCTCCCAAAAAAAGAAGGGAGAGAGGGTAATCTTTTGTCACCATATGCTTTAACAAAAATGGTTGACGAAGAATATGGAAAACTTTATACAAAACTCTATGGGCTTGATACTTATGGTTTAAGGTACTTTAATGTATTTGGAAAAAGACAGGATCCGAATGGTGCTTATGCTGCTGTAATTCCAAAGTTTATTAAACAACTTCTTAATAATGAGCAGCCTGTTATCAACGGTGATGGACATCAGAGCAGAGACTTTACTTATATTGAAAATGTAATTGAAGCAAATCTAAAAGCATGTAAGGCATCAACAGAAGCTGCCGGCGAGGCATTCAATATCGCTTATGGCGGAAGGGAATATTTAATTGACGTATATAATTCCTTGTGTAGAGCACTGGGAAAAGATATTCAGCCAATTTTTGGGGCCTATAGAAGTGGAGATATTAAGCATAGTAATGCTGATATAAGCAAAGCTAAAAGAATGATTGGTTATGATCCAGAATGGAGTTTTGAAGAAGGGATTAAAGTTGCTATAGAATGGTATAAGGAGAATTTGTGATATGGCTGAACCAATAAGGGTATTACAGGTTTTTGCAAAAATGAACAGGGGTGGTGCAGAAACTATGATTATGGATTTATACCATCATATTGACAGAACAAAGGTACAATTTGATTTTATAGTTCATACAGCAGAGAAATGTGATTTTGATGATGAGATAGAACAACTTGGTGGTAATATCTATAGTATGCCAAAATATAATGGTAAGAATCATTTTATTTACAAGAAGGCTTGGGATGACTTTTTTAAAGAGCATTCCGAGTATAATATAATTCACGGTCATCTACGAAGTACAGCTGCTATTTATTTAAAAATCGCAAAAAGATATGGAATGATAACTATTGCACATAGTCATAGTACTTCTTCTGGAAATGGATATAAAGCATTTGTAAAAAATTTGCTTCAGCATCAAATTAAATTTACATCTGACTATATGTTAGCTTGCTCATATGATGCAGGTAAGTGGCTTTTTGGAGGAAAAAATATTGAATTAAATAAATGTAAAAATTTAAAAAATGCTATTGAAATTAGTAAGTTTATTTTTAATAAAGATGTTAGAATGAAAGTGCGAAAAGATTTAAATTTAGATGGGAAATATGTGGTTGGTCATGTTGGGAGGTTTTATCCACCGAAAAATCATGAATTTGTTATTGATGTTTTTAATCTGATTAAGAAAGAAAAAGATAATGCTGTATTAATATTAATAGGTGATGGGCCAGATAGAAAAATAATCGAAGACAAAGTTCAGAAGTTTGGATTAGGTAATAGTGTTATATTTTTAGGAGTAAGGTCGGATGTAAATGAACTAATTCAAGCAATGGATGTTTTTTTATTCCCTTCTAAGTATGAAGGCTTAGGTATAGTTCTTATAGAAGCTCAAGCCTCTGGTTTGAAATGTATTGTTTCAGATTTAATACCTGAAGAGGCTTTTGTTACGGACTTAGTTGAATCTATTTCTTTGAAAAAATCAACAGATGTTTGGAAAACAGCAATTTTAAAATATTCTGATGGGTATCCTCGAAGAAATACTTATGAAGAAATAAAAGCTAAAGGTTACGATATTATTGATACAGCAAATTGGTTGGAAAATTTTTATTTGTCAATAAAAAATAATTAGATTAGTATTAAAATTTATATCAAATAGATTAATTATGAAAAGTTACTGCTTAAGTGTAAATAGTTAGCATCATAGTTGACGTTAATTGATACTAATACAGCATTTCTGATATTTCATGCTGACAGTTGGTTTGTTAAGGAGAAATCATGGCTATAATTGGACTAATTATATGTTTATTTTTATTAGTAATTTCATATATACTATGGAAGGATTTTACGGCACCTACATTCATTTTATCTCTTGAATGGACATTAATGTATTTTTTGTTAGTGATAAGTTTTAGGGTTAACGAGATAAACAATATATTCTATCTATGTTTTTCTTTTGGATTAATGTTTTTCATCATAGGATTTTTATTATCGTACAGAAAAAGAAAAAATAAATCGGTGAAAAAGGAGCCACTTAAAGAATATATAATGTTTAATAGAAGAACATTTATAGTTTTATTCACGGTGCAATTTGTAATAGTTTTATTAATAGTATTAAAACTAAGAACGTCTCTGAAAGGATTTTATGTAGATAATTTGTGGTATTCTGTACGAAATGCTTCTAAATATGGAACATATGAAAGTGGAAGTATTATCGAAAGGCTACAATTGTTTGTTGTTGCTTTCCCGCTGGTTAATTTTGCAATATATGTGTTAAATCCACAAAAAAGAAATAGGAATTGCTTTATATTGACATTTTTAACTTCGTTGCCTGTTATTTTTACAATGAATCGCGGTGGAATGATTATGGTGTTTCTTGCTATGATTTTCATTTTTTTAAATATTAAGAATTATTCGAATGCAAAAATTGCAAAGTGGGGCATTATAGTTTTTGTTACAATAATAATTATTTTTTCTATTACATCAATATGGAAGTTTTTTAATATTCCTTCACTACAAAATGATCCTGTTTTAATTTTGAAATATTCATTTCAAAATTATTTTATTACATCAATGATAAACTTTGTAGAATGGGCTGAAAATAATGACGGCTTATTATATGGGAAAAATACTTTCAGATTCATCTTGGCTATAGCTAATTTTCTTGGTTTTAATGTTGATGTTCCTGGAACAGTGCAAGAATTTAAAATTATCAATATAGGGAGTTATGATTTGATTTCAAATGTTTACACAATGCTGCATTATTATGCACGTGATTTTGGCATATGGTATGCTTTATTAATCGAGTTTTTCCTGGGTTTTGTTTATGGATTTTTATATAAAAAATCAAACTTCGGTGGAAAGACTAATTTATTTTATACTATTATATTGTCATTAATGATGTTTCCGCTTTTTAGCCAATTTTTCGATGATACATATTTCTCGAGGTTTTCAACTTGGTTACAATATTTTTTATGGATTTGGTTCTTTACTCGAAGAAAAATATGCATTGTGGCGGATAAAGTAACTGAACAAAATATTACTTCATGTAGGAAGTTGAAATTAAATTAGTAAATTATTGCGGTTCTAAATAATTACGAAAATCAAAAATTAAAGGTGAATAAATGAAAAAGGTACAGGTTTTGCTATCATCATATAACGGACAAAAATATATTCGCGAACAGTTAGATAGCATACTTAATCAGGAAGATGTTGATGTACATTGCTTGGTTAGAGATGATGGCTCAACTGATGAAACAAATGATATTTTACGCGAATATCAGACTAAACACAAGAATATTGAAGTTCTATGTGAGAAAAACATTGGATATAAGGCAAGCTTTATGAAATTAGTTAGAGTTTCTGGTGAATATGATTATTATTCTTTTGCTGATCAAGATGATGTATGGAAACCAGATAAGATAATTCAAGCAATATATCATATTGAAGAAAATGAATATACCTCTCCAGCTATGTATTGCTCAAATTGCACAGTAGTTGATGAAAATTTGAGATATATTAGAGAGTTACACAGCAATGATACTATAGTCCCAAATAAAGAAAAAGCTTTGGTAGAGGGATTTGCACATGGATGTACTATGGTATTTAACAAGAAGACAAGAGATCTGATTTTAAAGTATGATCTTAAAAAGGAATATCCTCATGATTTTTGGATTCCCCTTATAATGGTTTACTTGGGAAAAGTTATATATGATAAAAATTCATATATATTATACAGGCAGCACTCAGATAATGTTTTTGGAAGTCAAAGTGAATTAAAAAGAATTATTAAAAAGGGTATAAATAAAATCAAAAATAAAAACAGCACATCTGACATGATAAATGAAATATTAGCAGGATATGGCGATTATCTTCTATCAAAGGATTATTGTATGCTAAATGAAATAGCAGAATATGATAAATCCATTTCAAAAAAAATTAGATTGCTATTCAATAAAAATATAAGAAAAAGCACAATAAGAGGAACAATCTTANNATTTTATTTTCTAGATTTTAAGCAAAAGGAGATGTAAACATTTGAAAGGAATTATATTAGCAGGGGGATCTGGAACAAGGTTATATCCTCTTACAATGGTTACAAGCAAGCAGTTATTACCTGTCTATGATAAACCAATGGTGTATTATCCGCTGTCAATATTAATGTTAGCAGGAATTAAAGATATTTTAATTATTTCTACACCAATTGACTTGCCAAATTTTAAAAGATTATTAGGAGATGGCAGTGAATTTGGGATTGAATTATCTTATGCTGAACAGCCATCACCTGACGGGTTGGCTCAGGCATTTATTATTGGAGAAGAATTCATCGGTAATGATAATGTTGCCATGATTTTAGGAGACAATATTTATTATGGAAATGGATTAACATCAGTACTAAAAGAGGCCAGTGAAAATGTACAAAATGGAAAGGCTACTATTTTTGGATACTATGTTCATGATCCTGAAAGATTTGGAATTGTAGAATTTGACGACAATGGAAAGGTAATATCTGTTGAAGAAAAACCAAAGCATCCAAAGTCCAACTATTGCATTACAGGTCTTTATTTTTATGATAATAGAGTTGTTGATTTTGCAAAGAATTTCAAGCCCTCAGCAAGAGGAGAACTTGAAATTACTGATTTAAATAGAATGTACTTAGAAGATGGTACTCTCAATGTAAAGCTTCTTGGCAGAGGATATGCATGGCTAGATACAGGTACAATGGATAGTCTTGTGGAAGCAGCTGAGTTTGTTCAAATGATTGAAAAGAGACAGAGCATAAAAATTTCCGCCTTGGAGGAAATAGCTTACCATAACGGATGGATTGATAAAAATTCTCTGATAGCATCAGCTCAAAAATATGGGAAGTCACCATATGGAGAGCATCTTAAGAAAGTAGCAGAAGGTAAAATTAGATATTAGGTGAGGTTGCTTTATGAATATAATTAGTACTGAGATTGAAGATGTCTTTATAATAGAGCCTCAAGTATTTGGGGATCAACGGGGATGGTTTACAGAAACATATTCGAAAATGAAGTTTAAAGAATTAGGTATTGATATTGACTTTGTACAAGATAACCACTCAATGTCATCTCAAAAAGGAACAATACGGGGTCTGCATTTTCAAATAAGCCCTAAAGCACAGACTAAATTGGTCAGGTGTACAAGGGGAAGTATATTTGATGTTGCAGTTGACTTGAGGCAAGGATCTTCAACATATAAAAAGTGGGTTGGAGTCGAATTATCTGAAGATAATAAGAAACAGTTGCTTATTCCAAAAGGATTTGCTCATGGCTTTTTAACGCTCGCTGATGATGTAGAAGTACAGTACAAGGTTGACGTATATTATGCGCCAGAATGTGACAGAAGTCTTAAGTTTGATGATTCAGAAATAGGCGTTAAATGGGGAGTAGATAATCCGATTTTATCTGAGAAGGATAAGAATGCTCCGTTACTAAAGGACTGTGATGTTAATTTTAAACTAAAATTTTTGGTTACCGGCGTAAACGGTCAACTTGGCCATGACGTTGCTAAAAAATTAAGAGAACTTAATTTAGAGGTTACTGCTGTAGGAAGAAATGAATTTGATCTGACTGACAAAGAACAGATAAAAAATTATATTACTGAAGCAAAGCCTGATGTAATTATTCACTGTGCTGCATACACAACAGTTGATAAGGCAGAAGATGAAAGAGAACTTTGCTATAGAGTTAACGTGGAAGGAACGAAAAATATTGCTGAAGCAGCGAAAGAAATTAATGCGAAATTAGTGTATATCAGTACAGATTATGTATTTGACGGCGAGGGCACTGAGCCATTTAGTGAGGGTGCTGAGCCTAATCCGATAAATTATTATGGATATACAAAAGAGCTTGGTGAACAGATTGTTAAAAAATCCATTGATAGGTATTTTATTGTGCGCACCTCTTGGGTTTATGGTATCAATGGCAATAATTTTGTTAAAACAATGTTGGAACTTGCTGAAACAAAAGATGACATTAGTGTAGTGGCTGATCAAATAGGTGCTCCAACATATACTGTTGATCTTGCTAAATTTATTGTTAATTTGGTTCAAACAAATCATTATGGAACTTATCATGGAGTAAATGAAGGTTATTGCAGTTGGTATGAGTTTGCGAAAACAATTTTTGAAAAAGCTAATATAAATGTTAAGTTAAAACCTATTGAAACAAGCAAATACCCAACCAAAGCGAAACGTCCTAAAAATTCAAGATTATTTAAAGGAAATACAGATGCAGCAGGGATTGCGAGACTCCCAAATTGGGAAGATGCGCTAGATAGATTTCTTGTTGAAATATTATAGGAAAAAATGAGGTTGATACATGAATAGAAAAGCATTAAGTTTTATCAAAAATATGTCATATACTATCTCATCAAATTTAATATCTCTAATTATATCAACCTTAGTAGTTTTAATTATTCCGAAACTTATTGGAGTTGAAGAATATGGATATTGGCAATTGTATCTGTTTTATTCTTCATATGTTGGTTTTTTACACTTCGGTTGGAATGATGGCATTTATTTAAGATATGGCGGATATGAATATAATGAATTAGATAAAAAATTCTTTTTTTCTCAGTTTATATCCTTATTTATTAGTCAAGTTATCATTGGAATCCTGATGTGGGGATGCGCTGCCTTTTTTGTGGGCGAGTATAATCGAGGCTTTATAATAAAGATGGTTTCCATTGCTATGGTTCTTGTAAATACAAGATTATTTCTTCTCTATATTCTGCAAGCCACAAACAGAATAATAGAATACGCACGTATCACCATGTTTGATAGGATTGTTTATATTCTTCTGATTGTAATGTTTTTGTTTCTTGGAATCAGGGATTACAAAGTGATGATATATGCAGATTTATTGGGGAAGTTTGCATCATTGGTTTATTCAATAATTTTATGCAAAGATATTGTGTTTAGAAAAATCAGTGAGTTTTATCTTACTATCAGCGAAACAGCAGCTAATATAAATGTTGGAATAAAGCTAATGTTTGCTAATATAGCGAGCATGTTGATTATCGGCATAGTGAGATTTGGTATTGAACGAACTTGGGATGTTGCTACATTTGGGAAAGTTTCATTGACATTGAGCATTTCCAACATGATGATGATTTTTATAAATGCTGTGGGAATAATTATGTTCCCAATATTGCGCAGAACCAATAAGGAAAAGTTGGCAGGTATTTATACAACCATGAGGGATTTCTTAATGATTGTTTTGCTAGGAATGTTATTACTGTACTATCCATTCAAAACAATTATGGCAGCATGGCTTCCACAATACGCAGAAAGCTTATTGTACATGGCTTTAGTATTTCCAATGTCTATTTATGAAGGGAAAATGGCTCTTCTGATAAATACTTACTTAAAAACTTTAAGGCGTGAGAAAGCTATGTTGCGAATAAATTTAATTTCAATGTTGATTAGTTTAGTTATGACATTTATTGCTACTCAAATCTTTAAAAATCTTGATATCGCAATAGCCAATATTGTAATAATTTTAGCTTTTCGATCAGTATTAGCAGAAATTTATTTATCACGTGAACTTAAGCTCAACGTTAAAAAGGATATTTTATTGGAATTGACATTAACCTTAATCTTTATTTTATCAGGGTGGTTTTTNNATATTACTTATTTATTTATTAAGAGAAAAGATATTACAAAAACAATCTACAGCCTTAAATTATTGATGAAAGCTTAGGAGGATTAAAGGAATGAAAACAATATTAGTTACTGGTGGGGCAGGGTTCATAGGTGGAAATTTCGTTCATTATATGTTGAAGAGATATAATGATTATAAAATAACCTGTGTGGATTTATTAACATATGCAGGTAATATGGAAACTTTGGAGCCTGTGGCTGATAATCCTAACTTTAAATTTATTAAAGCGGATATTGCTGACAGAGAGAATATATTTAAAATATTTGAAGAAGAGAAGCCAGATGTAGTTGTAAATTTTGCTGCGGAATCCCATGTTGACAGGTCAATAGATAATCCGGGACTATTCCTGCAGACTAATATAATCGGTACGGGTGTATTGTTAGATGCTTCAAGAAAATTCGGAATTAAAAGATATCATCAGGTTTCAACTGATGAAGTATACGGTGATTTGCCATTAGACAGAACAGACTTGTTTTTTACGGAAGATACTCCTTTACATACATCGTCTCCTTATTCGGCATCAAAGGCTTCGGCCGATTTGTTAGTGCAGTCATATTATCGTACATTTAAGCTGCCTGTTACGATATCAAGATGCAGCAACAATTACGGACCTTATCATTTCCCTGAAAAACTCATACCTCTTATGATAGCTAATGCATTGAATGATAAATCACTGCCTGTATACGGAAATGGTGAGAATATAAGAGACTGGCTTTATGNNTGAGCTTGGTTGGGAACCAACAACATCATTTGATGAAGGTATAAAGAAGACTGTTCAATGGTATTTAGAAAATAAAAATTGGTGGGAGAATATTATAAGTGGTGAGTATACGCAATATTATCAGAAAATGTATGAAGATAGATAAATTTTAGAATAAACTACATATATTGAAATTGCCACATTAAAATTGACATGAGTCAGTATATATAATTAACTGACAATAACTATAAAATTAAAAAACTTTCATTGAACATACATGCTTCAACTGATATAATTAATATGTGATTTGAGTACTAACCAACAAGGAGCAAATAATGAACGAAAACCACAACAATGTGCAATATTATGAGGATGAAATTGATTTGAAAGAGCTTATAATGGCTCTTTGGAAAAGAAAAAAGATGATAATAGCTTTTACATTGATTGTTGCTATACTGGCGGGGATATTTAGCATGTTTATATTGTCGCCTGTTTACGAAACAAATTTGAATATTGTAATANNGCTTCCTATTACAACCAATGAGCAGTATATAAATCTAATTACAAGCAATGATGTATTGATTAATACAATCAGAGATATGGATTATAAGGATATAAGCCTTGAAGATTTAAATAAAAGAATAACTGTAGGAAAGTTTGAGTCAAAGGCGAATGCTGTGCAAAATAGTTTTACTATTACTGTTTCAGCTGATAATCCGGAAGAATCCCTCAAGCTTGCACAATCCTTATTTAACAGTTATGTAGAATTTATGGATGTTATGACAAAGGAAAGAGCGGTTAATTTTTATTCCGATTATTTTAATGTTGAACTTAAGGCAAAGCAGAATTTTTTGGACATTGAAAATGAAACTTTGAGAAGGAATGAAGAATTGCTGTCCAAGACTTCGAAAATAATTGATGGTGCCAAGTCAAATATTGAAATTCAGTCACAGCTTAGTAATGATAGCGATTATGTTGTTCCGGTGGATATTGTTAATCCGATTTATTTAAAAATAGATAATGAGATTGCTCAAAGCAAGCAGGAAATAAATGAGACAGAGAGCACCATGAAAAAATACGAACAGTACTTAGGTGAACTTGATGCTGAAAAGCAGGCTATAAGCAAGTACTATGAGNNCTATGAGACAGGAAGAGTTGAAAAACTTGTATCAAGCACAATTGGTGTTGTAGAAACCAGTGTTTATCTTCCATCTCCTCCGGTTGCACCAACTCAGAAGTCAAGCCCAAGCAATGGCTTAAATACCGTTATAGGTGCAGTTATTGGCGGAATGTTGGGAGTAATGGTAGCTTTGGCTAAGGAATATTGGTTTAAAGAAGAAAATACTAAGTAACGCATATAAAAACCGGAGTAAGGAATATTTTGTTCTAAGCTCCGGTTTTTAAGGTTGCGGGGAGGTTTATCTGATGGATAGAGAAATGATAATGAGACAAGGGAAGAATTATTGAAAGCTCTGCAAGAAGCAAAAAAATATTCTATGAAG